>JAPLUS010000424.1 GCA_026397495.1 Candidatus Zixiibacteriota bacterium
TATGGATATAGTAATCTATCCGCTTGCCTTCTTATTCTCCGCCGGCATTGCTTTTGTCCTGGTGAGGGGAATTATTCGCCTGTGCCACAGGTTTGCTTTTTATGATTATCCCGGGAGCCATAAGAGCCATAAAAATCCCACACCCAATCTTGGCGGCGTGGCAATCTTTTTGGCGGTCTGGAGTATTATAGGCATATCGCTTTTGGCACGCATTGAAACCATAGTTGATATAAGGGGTAATCTGACATATATATTTGCCGCTTCATTGCTGCTTTTGCTTACCGGTATAATAGATGATTTGAAATCTCTCTCGGCTTGGCCGAAACTTCTAATACAGATAATTGCGGGGCTTGTTCTTTATTTTGGTGGTTTATCGATAAAGATAGTTTCGATTCCCGGCACCGGTTCCGTCGAATTAGGCAATCTGTCCATGATCATAACCGTGCTTTGGGTGGTGAGTCTCACCAATGCTGTTAATCTAATTGACGGACTTGATGGATTGGCGGCGGGCGTTTCCATAATCGCCGCGATTTCTATGACTATTATTGGTACTCTCTTTCATATTGGCTCGGTCATTTTTATTTCGCTGACGCTGGCCGGGGCCCTACTGGCCTTCTGGATCCATAATCGTTACCCAGCCAAAATATTTCTCGGTGATTGCGGCTCACTGCTGATTGGATTTTTCTTTGCTGTGATATCTTTAATAGTTCCCATCAAGTCTTTTACTGTGGCTGCCCTGCTTCTGCCGCTGGTTGTTCTGGCGGTCCCCTTAACGGAGATAGCCACTTCTTTCTTTAGGCGATTGGCATCCGGCAAAAATGTTATGCAGGCTGACCACAGACATATATTTCATTATTTAGAACAAATTGGCTTATCGCAACGAAAGATCGTCAACCTTTTTTACCTTATGGGCACCTTCTTTGGGCTAATATCGGTGGGGATGTTCTTCATTGAACGAAGTTTCGCCCTGACAATTCTGCTCCTTTTTATGGTTGTAATTTTTGCAATATATCTTATCTTTATTTCTAAGATTCTGAAAGGATAGTGGGTCGGATGGCCGCAACCTGTTGGTATGCAAGAAAGACAAATACTCGATTTTGAAAGACCAATCGCCGAGCTGGAAAAGAAAATCTCGGATATGAAGGATTTCGCTTCCGGCAATAATTTGCAGCTGGAGGAGGAGGTCATCGCTCTCCAAAATAAAGTCCAGGAGATGCGGAATGAGATATTTTCAAACCTGACCCGATGGCAGAAGGTCCAATTAGCAAGGCACCCGCGGCGTCCTCATACTTTCGATTATATTGAAATGATAGCAACCGATTTTATTGAGTTGCATGGAGATCGCTATTTTTCCGATGACAAAGCGATGGTGGGCGGTTTTGCCAAAATTGATAATAAGCCGGTTTTGATCGTGGGTCAGCAGAAGGGTCGCGATACCAAACAAAAACTTTTTAGAAATTTTGGTATGGCCCACCCTGAAGGGTATCGTAAGGCCCTCAGCTTATTCAAACTGGCAGAGAAATTTAATAAGTCGATTGTTGTGCTTATTGATACGCCTGGGGCGTATCCGGGAATCGGTGCCGAAGAACGAGGACAGGCCGAAGCCATTGCCAGAAATTTGCGAGAGATGTCGATTCTGAAGGTTCCGGTGGTTATTATAATTATCGGTGAAGGAGCTTCCGGCGGTGCTCTGGGAATCGGTGTCGGCGATAGGGTCTATATGCTGGAGTACTCATGGTATTCAGTTATCTCGCCGGAAGGTTGTTCTGCCATTCTTTGGAGAGATGCCGCTTTGGCGCCTAAGGCTGCTGAGGCACTAAGACTTACTTCTGATGACCTTCTGGAATTGGGGATTGTTGACAAAATCTTGTATGAACCGTTGGGCGGAGCCCATAATGATCCCAAGAGCATGGCAGCCATAATAAAAGCGGAAATACTTGAAACATTGACAGAATTGGAAAAAATACCTATTGATATCCTATTGCAGAATAGGCTGAAAAAATTTCGGCAGATGGGTGTATTTTTGGAATAGATGATATGGCTCTTTCTCGAGAATTGCTGAATATTATTGTCTGCCCAAAATGCAAGGGGCAACTGGATTATTCCGGGAGCAAGAATACACTGTGCTGCAATATCTGTCGTCTATTTTACAGGGTAGAAAATGATATTCCGAGGCTGCTTCTGGAAGAAGCAAAAGAGTTTTAGTTTGAGGAAATAATATGAAATTGTCAAAATTCTGTTCTGAGGACTTGATCGCCTTCAATCTTAAAGCCGGCGATAAGGAAACAGTGTTGAAGGAGTTGGTGGATCTCGCCTCCAAATCGAGTCTGGTAAAAGATTCGGTTGAATTGTTGAAAGATGTAAAAGAACGAGAGAGCTTGGTCACAACGGGGGTTGGTCTGGGAGTGGCCTTTCCGCATGCCAAGACAAAAGCTACTAAAGGAATAGTCATAGCCTTCGGACGTTCAGAAAAGGGTGTTAATTTTGATGCCATGGATCATAAGCCGGCCTATCTATTTTTCCTAATCGCCGCCCCGGAGGATGCTATTGGTGCTCATCTTAATGTGATGGCGCGACTTTCTTATATAATGAAATCCGAAGAAAATCGCGCTAAAATGATGGCCGTTACTTCCCCCGGAGAATTGCTTCAAATGATCGATACCGTTGAGTAATGGGGGGGACCGCAGGAGTCACCTAATATATGGCATGGTTTCCGACGGTTTCTCATAAAAATCGTCGTCTCTTCAAATTTAGTCTAATAGCCATCTTATTTTTGTTGGTGGCCTTTCCCGGGAGTACTGTCGGGCCTTTTCTGGGAAACCTCTCAGCAACAATTTTTTATTCTCCTTTCTTTAAATTCAGAAACTATATCGAAAGCCTACAGAATGTGGCAGTAGAAAACAGCCGCTTGAGGAATCAACTGGCGCAAATGTCGCTGCAATTGAATTCTCTTGTCGAAGCCCGACGCGAAAATCAGAGACTGCGTAAATTTATTGGTTTTGATGCCCCCCCAAGTTTTAGACTGGCCCCGGTTAAAATTGTCTCGGTAATGCAGCATTTTTATCCGCTGTCGGCGATCATAAATAAGGGCAAATATGATGGCATTAAAGCAAATCAAACGATCGTCAGCCCCTTTGGCCTGGTCGGCAAAATAAAAGAAGTGATGCCACATACTGCCACCGTGCAATTGTTAACTGATCCGGGCAATGCTATTTCAGTGCGGGTAGCTGACAGTCGTCAAATCGGTATTGTTAAGTTCTCTCTGGAAAATGGTATGATTCTTGATAATCTTCCCGCGGATGCCAACGTCGCCAAAGGAGATTTAATAATCTCATCAGGTCTTGGCGGTATATATCCGTCGGGGTTGCCGGTGGCCAGGGTGGATTCTGTTTATGCCAATCAGGGCGAGATCTTTAAATTGGTCAAACTCCGCCCGGCCGTAAATTTTTTCGAAATTGATGAACTATATGTCCTGGTGAATGAATTATGAAAATTATTCCGTACATTCTTTATTTATATCTGCTGGCTTTCTTTTATTCCATTCTGTCGGAAATAATCACCATATATGGAGTGACTATTGATCTGACGGTATTGATGATAGCCTTAATAGTTTTTTATAAAAGCGAAGAAGCCGCTCTCTGGTTTAGCTCTGCGGCCGCTATTATTGCCGCCACACAACGGCCCAGTTCCATGCCATGGGAGATAATATCTCTGGCCGGCGTCGCTGTCATTGCCAATCAATTAAAACTAAGAATGAATCTTGAATCGCTTGTTTCGCGGCTGATTATCCTTGGAGGTTTTCTGCTTATTCATAATATCGCTATTACGGCATCCATATCGCTGGATAATTTTGCTTTCGTTTTTATTCGATATATAATACCCGGAACAGCATACACGCTGCTGGTAGGCTGGCTTATATTTTTCTTCAGTGATAATCGCTCCTTGCTGAAGAGCGCCAATGAGCCATCTTGAAATGCAAAGATATTATATTGACCGGGAATCACGAGGCAAAATCGGCGGTATTGTCGTGGCCATCGTCATGGCTATAATTATAGCAGCCCTGTTATACCATCAAGTTATTTTCTATAAGACATTTCTGAAGCAGTCGGAGAGTAACCGTATCCGCATACGGCCGATTATACCCAAAAGGGGCGTCATTTATGACCGCAATCTTCAAATGATGGCCGACAATAGACTTTCATTTACAGTATCTTTGGTTCCGTGCGAAGTTGTTAAAAGCGTTACCATTCCGAGACTAAGTCAGCTTTTGGGAATTGATACTATCGAAATCAAGCAGAGAGCCGCCGTTACCTATAGCGTCGAGTCGGTGAGAAGGTATGTTGAAGGGATCTCATCGGAAACTTTCATTGGGTACATAGGTGAGGTCTCTCCTGAAGAGGTTGATGTGGAATCCCCCATGGGGTATCGTCCCGGGCGACTGATTGGTAAGAAGGGAATTGAAAAAGCCTATGATGAAGAGCTTCGGGGGCTTGAGGGAACCGATTATATCGAGGTTTCCGCGCAAGGAGTAATCGTCGGTCCTTATGAAATGAAGGATAAAGTGCCGGCCATTCCCGGATCGGATTTGGTTTTGACCATCGATGCCAATCTGCAACAATTTATAGTAAAATACTTTGATAGTCTGCAATATTGCGGCGCGGTCGTGGCCATTGACCCCAATAATGGCGAAATATTAGCTCTAGCTTCCTTCCCCGGTTTGGACCCAAATATCTTTTCCGGTATAATCCCGGCCAATCTCTGGCAAACGATTGTGGATGATTCCAATCACCCTCTTCTCAATCGTCCTCTGACCGGTCTTTATCCTCCCGGTTCGACGGCTAAACTGTTTACTGCCGGAGCGGCGCTGGAACGGGGCGCTATCACCGAAGGAACTTTGTTAAGGCCCTGTTTTGGCGGGATGCAGTTTGGCAACCGCTTTTTCAAATGCTGGGATCCTCGTGGTCATGGCCGATTGGATGTATATCATGCTGTCGAACAATCCTGTGATGTTTTCTTCTATCAGACCGGCCAATTATTGGGTCTTGATGATTGGAGCCAATTGGCCATAAAAAGCGGTTTCGGGAAAAAGACCGGTATCGACATCGCCGGGGAATTGGCCGGCATTATCCCCAGCGCTTCTTATTATGATAAGGTCTATGGCAAACGGGGTTGGTCAAAGCTTCTGATTGTCAATCTGGCCATAGGCCAGGGAGAATTTACCATAACCCCTCTGCAGTTGGCGCAATTTTATTGCGGTCTGGCCAACGGCGGCAAGATATTTAGGCCGCATCTTTTGCGAGAAATAAGACGGGCTGATGGTTCAATGGAAAAAATGCGTCCCCAGATTGTTCTTCAACTCCCTTTTTCAAAGGCAAATATGACCATTCTCCAGCGTGCGCTTGAAATGGTTGTACAAGGAGATAGGGGAACAGCCCAGGGAATTCGGAATAAAAACTATAGTAT
>JAPLUS010000376.1 GCA_026397495.1 Candidatus Zixiibacteriota bacterium
ACTTTTGAAGGAGATATGACCTCAAAGAATATTTCACAGAATAACATTGACCTTATTATTAACCACACCCTGCAAGCGGCCTTCGTTTCAACCATAACCAATCACCTGCCTTTAGGCATTTCCGTCAGCATCCATCTGGGAGGCAATCCTCAAACTCTTCGCGATAGTCCCCAGCTTGTAATTGGTCCGATTGATTTGGCACCCGGAGTGGTCGGAACGGGAAATATGGTGAGAACCGCAACCGAGACAGAAAATACTACAACGCTGGACAGCGTCGATATGAAGGTCTTTGCCAATACCACCCTTTATGCACTGCCGGTTATTGATATCGCCGGATCTGATGGACAAATAGTTAGAATTACAGGAAACGATTATGTCTCTATTCGCAGTACCGTCAATATCGAATATGAAGTTGATGACAGCTATTAGCTAAGGCAAATATATGGATTTAGGCAATTGTCAAGTAAGACAAGTCAAAAATAAGATACTCAGGGCGACCATATTATTATTGCCCCTGCTGTGTGGTATAGCACCATTAATGGCTTATCCCATCGGTCTGGCATCCGCGCAAGCCATGGCGATGGGGGGAGCTTTCATAGGCTTGGCTAAAGGCGCTTGTGCCCCTCTCTATAACCCTGCTAACATTGGCCTGATAGGCTATCGACAGACCGGCATTGATTTGGCCAGTATCGGGGCGGAAATCTCCAACAATAGTTTTTCTCTAAATGATTACAACCGCTACACCGGGGTTTTGCTGAATAATGAAGATAAAGCGGCTATTCTTGATAAGGTGCCGCTTGAGGGGCTGAAAATATCAGCCAATATTGAAGCCAGCGTGTTATCATTTTCAACCGGGTCCTTTGTTCTCTCTTTTGCCGGCCATGTAGCTACCGAAATAAATCTTGGCAAAGATCCCCTTCGGCTTTTCTTAATCGGCAACAAATTCGGCGATACTTTCTCTCTGGGCGGGATGTATAGCGAGGCCATTGCCTATGCCTCGGCAGGATTATCCTATGGAACTTCCCTTTATAAATCAGGCACCCGTCAACTGGCTATCGGAGCAACCGTGAAATATATACGAGGATTTGGCTATGAGAAAGTGACAGAACTCCGCGGTGGAGTCAATACCGATGCCGATGGGTTTAATGGAGACGGACTTATGCTTATCCGGACGGCTATGGGAGGCAATGGATATGCGGTCGATATCGGACTGGCGCTCAGGGCTTCCGACAGCTATACGGCCGGTATCACCTTGAAAAATATAATTAGCAATATCGCATGGAATCATGATACCAAAGAATATTGCTATCAATTCCATTTTGATTCTTTAACGATAGATGATTTTGACGACGAAACTAACGATGTTTCTGACAGTCATACTGATAATATATTCGGGTTTAATTCCCAACTGCCGACCATTATGAGGGTCGGTCTGGCCAAAACCAGCGGCATTTTGATATGGGCGGTGGATTGGGAACAGGGATTTAGATTAGCTGCCGGTGTATCATCTAAGCCCCGTCTTTCGGCCGGAGTGGAATATAGACTGATAAGATTCTTCCCGCTTCGGGCCGGTTATTCTATTGGCGGCGGCAGAGAACCGGCTATTTCCGGCGGAATCGGACTCGATTTTTCTCTGTTTTATTTGGATGCCGCGATTTCAGGAAACAATAATTTCAATTTCGGTGCTCCCACAGGAGTTCATTTCGCAGTCTCCACCGGGCTCCGATTTTAATCCGGGAGGTAACAATGTCTTATCAGATCAAGCATAATAACTATTTCCATAAAATAATTGCGGCCATCGTGATCGTGATTCTCTGGGGAGTAACACCCCTTATGGCGATGCCGCCCAATCCCGATATGTTGGAGCGCAAATTGAAGAGTGGAGATCCTCTTCCTTATTTTCTCAAAAACCATGCGCAACTGACAAATCAAGGAATTAACAGAGCGGCCAAAATGACAGCGCCCCATAAGGGAGCTCATTCCGGCCCCTTTAAAGCCCTGGCGGTACTGATAAAATTCCCTGATGATAAAGAGGCTCCTGTGGCCGCCCAATATTTTGACACCCTTATATTTACTGACCGACAGGGGACAATCAGAAATTACTATAATCAGGTATCCTATGGACAGCTTGATATTGTAACTGTTAATCTTCCCTCGTCGCCTGGACTTGGATGGGTGACGGCCCCACAAGACTACAGCTATTACTGCGATGGCCAAAATGGAATAGGAAGCTATCCCCACAATTGTCAAAAACTGTGTGAAGATATAGTTGATCTAATTAATCCATCAGTTGACTTTTCTGATTATGATAATGACGGTGACGGATATGTTGATGCCCTGATATTGGTTCATAGCGGTCAGGGCGCGGAATATACCGGAAGTAATGATGATATATGGTCTCATCAGTGGTACACTTCGTCCCCTCGCTCAAAAGATGGCGTCTATATCTGGGGATACTCTATTGAACCTGAGTATTGGGCTATTCAGGGCGATATGACTTGCGGCGTCTTCTGTCATGAGTTTGGTCATACTCTTGGACTACCCGATCTATACGATACCGACGATCCACGCGATGCCTATGGGGTTGGCAAATGGTCGCTAATGGGATATGGAAGCTGGAATGGCCCCGGTGGTCTGGGCGGCTCTCCGGCCCATCTTGACGCCTGGTCCCGCATTTATCTTGGTTTTACAAATTACAATAATGTAACTGAAAATTCTAATAACGTGAGTATCGATAATGTTGAAGAGAGCGGTAGTATATATCGCCTTTGGTCAAGCGGTGGCATTGGGAACCAATATTTTCTTGTTGAAAATAGACAACGGACCGGTTACGACAGTTTCTTGCCCTCTAGCGGACTTCTCATCTGGCATATCGATGAAACTCAGTCAACTAATGACGATCAGTGGTACCCCGGCCACACCGGCTCAGGCAATTATCTGGTAGCCTTAGAGCAGGCCGACAGCCTATTTGAGCTTGAGAAAAATCTATCGGTGGGCAATGCCGGTGACCCTTTCCCCGGCAATACCGCCAACACTATTTTTTCCCCTCTGACCGCGCCCAATTCCAATTCCTATGCGGGAGACAATACTTATGTATCCGTCAGCAATATTTCCCCTTCGGGTTCAACTATGACGGCCGATTTTCAGGTCTCCCTTGTCAGTGATATCGAACATCCCGGAGATGGGCTTCTGCCTCGTGAGATTGCGCTTGGCCAAAACTACCCCAATCCCTTTAACCCGTCCACCAATATAGAAGTATATCTGCCGGCAGGAACCAATCTGACTTTAGCCGTTTATGATATTCTTGGGCGCACTGTCAATACGATTTTGGATGGCTATTATTCCGCCGGATCGATCCGTGCCAAATGGAACGGCACTGACCATAATGGTCAACCGCTCCCCTCGGGAGTATATTTTTATGAATTGAAGACTCCTCACAAAATAGATGTGAAAAAAATGCTTTTGATAAAATGACCAATTTCTTTGGGAATTGGTCAAACCGGGAAGCGTCGGTTTCTCCCCCAGGGCGTCTTCCCGGAAAACTAAAAGCCCCCTCCGCCTACGGCGGACGGGGCTTTTGTTTAGTCACTCCGGATGGCCGGGTCCGATATCAATTTTATCAGTTTCGGTCTGGTTGGGCCGTTTATCTCGCTTATGCTGCATATAACAGTGTTTGCATCGCTTGGGTTCCTCCAGATAGCCCTTTTCAGCAAAGTATTTCTGCGCATTAACAGTAAAAGCGAATTCCTGCCCACAATCAACACAAACCAGAATCTTCGATTCAAA
>JAPLUS010000235.1 GCA_026397495.1 Candidatus Zixiibacteriota bacterium
CCGGGACCTAATTCTCCAACAATTATTCGACTTGGTGCAGAGAGATGGCCCGAAGGTCCTAAAGTACAGGGAATTAATAATGGTGTAGTCAAGATCATTCTGTATTTAGATAATAAGGGAAACTATCTGAAGAATGGCAAGGTCAACTATGAGCTTGTCAGCGAAGAACCTCCCAATAGGGGTTTCTTAGGAGCTTTGCTGCAAATGATAAGAGATGGCTATTACAGAAGTCCGGTAGAATATGGAATTCCTCTTGGATGTAAGTGTACCCTTACCTATATTTGGTGCAAAGGCAAGGATTGTAAGTCTGGAGTGACAATTGTCTCTGGCAATATAATTGCATCAATCGATCATTAATAGTAATTGTAGGCTTGATAGAGTATACTGCTTCCCATTAGTGCATAGCTGGTCGTAAGAGAGTATCTTGTGGCTGATTTCAAAAAGGAGTTAGGCTATGAGGAAGTGGCATCGGGACAGCAAGACCAAAGCGAAGATCGTGTTGGAAGGTTTGTCGGGGCTTCCGACCGGAGAGCTCTTGACGGAGGCTGACCGGGCGCTCGAGGGGAAGGCGGATGGTTCCGAGATGTCGCGGTTGAAAGTGAAGACGCAGAAGCTTCAGCAGATCATCGGAGCGCTGACGGTAATCGGCAACCGCGTCAAGTGATTTTGAAGGCTTATAAAAAGGAGGTTTCCCAGTGGCGGTAAGATATAAAATATCCCGGTACAACCATTTTATTAAAATGGTGTAAATTTTCTGTTACGCTGTCTGTGGATTATATGTATTGGTAAATAATATATTTGGGAATAGATTTAACTGCTAGTCAAATTTTTTCAAAAATATAAGAAATAGCAAATATCCTAATTTTTTAGGGAAAATGCGTAAGATTTTGTTGAGTTGCTTGCTGCTGTTGATGCTGAATAGTAGTTTGGTTAGCGCTCAGAGCAATGACCCCCAAGATAGTCTGCCATCTCACACATATGGGCTTGATGATGGAAATTCCTTTAAACCGATTAATCCCCAACCTTTTAAGAGATGCGAGATTATTATTAACCGGGATCTTGTGAGCGGTAAACTGACTCTTGAGGCGATCCTTAAAAATTTGGGGTATAAGTCAAACGTGAAATTCGTGGATAGTAGTGTGGTTATGACCATCGACGCGGTTGCCGAAAGCGTAAGGGCGCATAATAGAGCGCCAGTGTTATTGCCATACAAATTTGTCTTATATGTAATAATCGACAGTCTGGATACCGCAAAGTTTCAGATTGAATACCGTAGAGAGCAGGACATTTTAGTTGCTTCCCCTGATCCCCGATTGCAATCGAAGCATATCAGTATAGAGCCAATGAAAAGAGTCCGAGATGTTCTTTGTTGGGTTTTATTCGATGGTAATAAGATGCCCGCTGGTTTCAAAAAAGAAATCGAGCAAGTGGCCACTATACAGGTTTTAGAGGGTGGATACTATTGGGGACTACCATATCCCGTAAAGAGTAAAAAGGAAAGACGGGGTTCATACAATCAAATTTCTGACCGAAGAGTAGTCTTTCTAAAACTGCTTGACGGCTCTTCTTCTGCGCCGGTCCTGGATGGATTGTTGCGACAATACCGATTGGCTGGAAGAATAATAGCTTCCGGCTATTTGAATCCAGTCCTAATCTCTGCAGAAAGGCGTGAAAAATGAAAACTTTTTGGAAAATTGTCTGCCTGTGGCTTGCATTTTTCCTGCCTCCTTCTTTTGGAGAGTCGGGGAGTGCCTACAAGAGGGTTAAGGCAGAAGAGTTATATGGGGATGGGGTGGCCTTATACCTGAAGGGGGACTATGGGCATGCAATAGGAGTACTGGCTAGTTCTATTGCTTCTGACACAACATTCTCAATAGCATATAATGCGTTGGGGATGGCTTATCTAAAACTTCGTCAGTGGCAAAATGCCGAGAATGTCTTACGGAAAGCCATTCAGCTGGATACTGCTTATGCTTTTGCCTATTACAATCTGGCCGAAGTAGTTTACTCAAATCCCCTTAGCAGTGAAGGCCAAACCAGGGAATCAATACAGCTTTTAAGAAAAGCTTTGCTATGGGAGAAAGACCCGCTGCAATTACAAAAAGTTAGAATAATGTTGGGGAATTATTTATATTCCATTGGTGAGGTAACTACGGCCGCCGAAGAATACCGAGCGGCGGTAAAATATGATTCAACTGATTTGGCTGCCAGACTGGGACTGGCCAATACAGCCGAGAACAGTGCCGAGGCATATGCGGAAATCAATAGAATTCTGAAAATTGATTCGACCTTTGCTCCGGCACTCCTCGCGTTGGCGAACATATCATTAATGAATAACCGTTATGGCGAAGCCATTGGTATATATTACCGAGAGCTTCAACGTGATTCTACCCAATGCCTAAAGTATATCAAATGTCTGGAATTCATTGATTATTACTTGAATAAGATAATTGACAAGGAAAATTATTATTTTAGCGCTGCCATGAAACAGAACGCCTATTAAAGTTCATTCAGAGGCTATAGTTCGCATGAAATGATAGATACTGACAAAACCAGGCAATTTGAGCGTGACGGGAAAGAATACAAAGAAATATTCCAATTGTGTAAGGATTCACTATTTTCACCCGTCTACATTGACAGTAGTATGGAGAAGGGTTATAAGAGCAGGATATTTCTACGAGATAATGACGCCAAATCCAATCTGTTAATGGCGAAATTCCTGGACGCCTTAGCGAAGGCTGTCATAGAGCTGCGGTCAGAAGTTTTGGCCAAAGCAAAAAGAATAGTGCCAAATTGTTTATGTGACGTAAAATAATGAAGATGCCTTTATCGATAAGAGGCATTAAGGATGTTTTCTGGAACCCACGTTCATTTTTCGATGAACTGGGGGATGAGCCAAAAATATGGCCGTCCATTATTATCCCTTATATGATACTGCTGGCTTTTTTATTTTTTTGGTACTATACCGTGGTGGAAGTGATCGCCATGAGGCAGGTCGCCAGTGGAAATTTATCACCCGTTTATCTGGAATATATATCAAGATTTGGGACAGACAGTCTTATTGGAGCAATAAAAAAGCAGCACTTGATCTGGTATGGCGGATGGGTTTTATTCAAACCCTTGGTAATGGCAGCCATCGGTTACTTTTTTGGCAAGCTGATAAATAAAGGATTTAGATATTCCTTAGCCTTGGCGCTGATTTTATATGGCGAATTAGTCTTCCGGCTGAGCGATATAATAAGTAGCTTAATCATTATTTTGAAAATAACTCCAAACGTAACACTATCTTTGGGTGCATTACTGGCGCCTGCCATTACTAATCCTGCGTTAAACAATTTATTATTGTTAAGTAATCCGTTTCTGATTTGGGAGGTAGTTGTTGTCGCCATCGGCTTTTCAGCAGTATTGCATTGTTCCCGCCGCCGGGCTGTACAATTATCAATTTTATCAGTTTGCACATTGTTATTTCTAAAAATATTTATTTCATTGTGGAGTTCGTAAGCCAAAAGAACCGTTGGTATGTCTTAGATAAATCGGAGTTTACTATTTTAAATCTTTTATCAGGTAATTTTAACTGATTTCGCCCCCTTTATTTTTATGGCCTTGTGGATTGGTAGTGTAAATTATTTTGTGTAATATTGACGAATTGAATAGACTTGTCTTTGATTTAATCGGGGAAACGGGTTTAACCCACGGAGTTGCTTAAGGATTTGACAAAGGGAGGACTATGTAGACCGGCACCGATATGCCTCTATACGAGCCTCCCAAGAAAGGGGACCATGTCTGGGGTGGCGACGATAGCCAGGACTAACTTAAAAAAGTGGTATAATAACCGGGGGGAGGGCATGGTGGAAAGTGGGTGTCATGGGGATGGCGAGTTGCTCCCCGAATCACTATACTTAAATAGAAAAACTCCATTATATGGAGAACAAAAGGAGGAGGAAGTATGAATAATGGTCTATTGATGGTCATTATGTCGACGCTATTTTTATCTGTCATGGTCGTTGTTTCAACCGCCGGAAAAGAGGCAGTGCAGTCTTATGAATTCCCGATTGCCAATTCAATTAAGATGGAGGTAGTCGAAGGGGATATTACTATCAGTAAAGGGGATCGGCATAATATTCTTGTGGAATTTGTCAATGGATTACGCGATCCCCGGGTTATGACTACAACTGTCGACACTTTGGACGGGGTATTAACCATTAAGGAAGTGTATTCAAAAAACGGCCCCGGTGGGAGGACAGATTGGAAAATTACTCTGCCTTCAACTATGGCTTTCGACAAAATCGACTGTTTGATAGGCAGTGGGAAGATTACCCTTACTGGGATACGGAGTCATTCAATAAACTGCATTTCCGGGGATATTTATGCCGATGCCTTAGAATCTGCCGAGTTATATCTCTGCGCCAGTTCCAATAGTTTGATCTCAAGAGATTGCAGAATATCCAGTTCCGGCGAATTCGTATCAGCTGACGCGCGAATGAAAATTGATCTTCCCTATTTGCCGGCAAAATCACTTAAAGCCGCTTGTACAAGCAATAAGCTCAGCCTAAAAGTTCCAAGTTTTGGGGAGAATTTTCTACTAACCCTGATGAAGAATAGCGGAGTGGGAAAAATCATCATGCCCTTTTCATGTATGCAGCAGGAAACGCTGCGCTTTGATAAGGGAGACACCTACCTAACGGATAGATGTACTGTGAAGCATGGTGACGGAGGGCCTGAAGTCACACTGATAACGGGCGATGGGACCATTGAACTTTTAACGGGAAATTATTTGAGAAGTAGCATAGAGCGTCTCTTCTAACAGCATCTTCATGGCTTCCTTAAAAATATGTTTTGGTGGAAAGAAGTTTAATCGAGGTGAATATGATAAAGAGATTCATTTTATGTGGCTTTCTCTTCTGTATGGCTGTCAACTACTTATATTCGGCACAAGACTCCTT
>JAPLUS010000161.1 GCA_026397495.1 Candidatus Zixiibacteriota bacterium
CTAAATATTTCTTGAATATGAAATTAAAAAAGTATAGATTTTAAAAAATATTGGGGGATAAGTATGTCCTTAATCTCTATCAAAGTTGATTGCATAGCCGCTTTAAGAGAGATCAAACATCTCAAAGAACCGGATCCGTCCCAAGCGGCTGTTATAGCGGAATTGGCCGGGGCCGATGGTATCGGTTGTCATCTGCGAGAAGATCGCCGCTATATCCGCGACCGTGACCTCTATCTTCTCAAAGAGATGGTGAAAACCAAGTTAAATCTTCAAATAGCGCCGGTCGAGGATTTAATAGCGAGAGCGCTGGAGGTTAAGCCGTGGATGGCAACTCTGATGCCTCTTGCGGCTGAAGATGTTATCATTCGACAGGGCGTTGATTGGGGAAATAACAGCGATCTTTATTTTGAAACAGCCGCTACTCTAAAGGGGTCAGGCATCAGCGTCTCCTGTTTTATTGAGCCCGAAATTGATGATGTCAAGAATGCGGCCAGGGCTAAATTTGATGCGGTCGAATTAAATACCTTTAAATATGTTACTGCCGATACTCTTGAAAATGCCGAAATGGAATTGGATAAGCTGGAACAGATGGTCAACTTGGCCACTAAGCTGAATATGGCCGTCAATTGCGGGAACGGTTTGAATTATCGCAATATCCGGCCACTGGCCGAATTGGGATTGATTGATGAATTCAATGTCGGTTATTCGGTGATTGCCAGGGCCGTAATGGTCGGGCTCGAGCGAGCGGTTCGAGAAATAGTGGATATAGTTCACAATCTTTCCGAAAAAGCCGGTTGATTAATATATCATTACCCCTCTTTTGTCGGTGTTGTTGATGATATGGAGAATTTTGATGCCAAGCGTGAAGATGCTATCATCAAGTTTAATTTTCCGACCGGCCATTTTCCCGAGCGGCTTGATCGCTATATAGGACATAATCCCAAACTTAAAATTACCCGTAACCGGATTCAGAAATTAATTGAAAATGGGTTAGTAACGGTCGACGGCAAAGGGGCGCTGCATAACCATATCCTCAAAGGCGGCGAAGCAATAATTGTGAATCTGGCGCCCCCTCTCGATGTCCATATTTTGCCGGAAGAAATCCCGCTTGAAATTATTTTTGAGGATGACTATTTATTAGTGGTCAATAAGCCGGCGGGTATGGTAACTCATCCGGGGGCCGGAAATTTCAAGGGAACATTGGTTAATGCTCTGCTCCATTATTCCAAGCGGCTTTCGCGAGTACAGGGTTTTGATCGCCCGGGCCTTGTTCATCGGCTTGATAAAAATACCAGCGGCTTGATTATAGTGGCCAAAAATGATGATATTCACCTCGAACTTCAACAGCAGTTTCAGCAAAAAACGATTAAAAAAACCTATTGGGCATTAATCTGTGGTCATATGAAACAGGAATCAGGAATTATTGATTTGCCGATTGGACGTTCTCCTAAAGATAGAAAAAAGATGGCCGTCACGCATCAGAAAGGGCGGAAAGCCATCACCGGATATAAACTGCTTGAGCGATTTCGCCTGTATGACTTGCTGGAGATTAATTTGTTAACCGGAAGAACTCATCAAATTAGGGTTCATTTTGCCCATTTGGGACATCCTATTTTGGGCGACTCCGAGTATGGTGGACGGCAAAAATGGCATCGAGGAATATTTTCACAGGATAGGAAATTGGCGATTGAGGCTTTGGAAATAATGTCGCGTCAAGCCTTACATGCCAAAAGTTTGAATTTTATCCATCCCGTCAGTCATAAAATAATTTCACTTGATTCCTTACTCCCACAGGATTTCCGGAATCTGCTTGATTTGTTGAAGCATGAATGATGATCAATCGGCCAAACAAGAAGGCCTGCCGCTGACTACGACAGGCCTTCTTACCATTTTGGCCATTGCCACCTTAGACTCCCCTTTGATTGCAAGGGTTTGTTGGGATTACCAGACACTTCCTAAGCTTGATTATTTTCCTTCTCTCCGGTCAATATACTTAAAGGAAATGATAGTTTAGAATTACTATTAATGCTGAAGGGAGAGGGAGATATTTCCGAAGGGGAAAGGCCGCAATAGGGCTTGACTTTTGGGCCTCTTTTTGGTATAAAATTAGACTAACTCTTTGTGGTTTAGAGAAAACATCAGCCAATTTTGGAGGAATAATTGTGTCCAGGCTGGATCGGCGAGTGAAAATTTTTGTCTATTCTGCGATCATTCTTTTTGTCTTTTTATTCATGGTTCCCGCTTTCTATTCCGACCATTGGGTGAAGGCCGAAGAAGAATCGATTTTCAGTACGGTTATCAGAGCGGACGAATATATAGTCGGTCCGGGCGATAAATTTCGAATCGATTTTTGGAATGGCTCTTTGCCATCGCTTGAATATACAATTACCCCTGAGGGGTATTTGCTTCTGGCCTCCATGGGAAGAATCAATCTCGGCAATCTTACACTTCAAGAATCACAGAAAAGGATGGGTGATTTAATTTCTAAATTTTATCCCACCCTGGAATACTCCGTTACCTTGATTGATGTCAGGCCGGTTAAGGTTTTGGTAACGGGGGCTGTTAGGCATCCCGGTCTTTATAGGGGGCGGGTTTCACAGAGAGTGTCAGAGATGATTGATGCCGCGGGCGGACTTATCGACGGAGCCTCACAACGGAATATTACGCTATTCAATTCCAGCAAAATTTTTAATGTTGATATTCTCCGGTACAAACGAACCGGCGATCTGGATGTCAATCCCTATCTCTATTCCGGATATAAGATTGATGTTCCTTTTGTAACGGATTCGTCATCATTCGTTGCCGTTTCAGGTGAGGTGATTAATCCGGGTGATTTCGAATATCGAAATGGAGACAGCTTAGGCACTATGCTGGCCTTAGCAATGGGACTGACCGATTTTCATTCAGATTCGGCCATCATTTTCAGAAATGGCCAATCTTTTAGGTTGCCGATCGGTAATATCGGTCTGGTGATTTTCCCTGGAGATAAGATTATTGTTCCCGAGAGATTCCATAAAGTCGATATGGGCTTTTTTTCTATCACGGGAAAAGTGTTTATGGCAGGTTGTTATCCTCTTAGAGAGGAGATGGATCTCAGTGAAGCTCTCAAAATGGCCGGCGGTTTGGCCGAAAAGGCAAATATCTACTCTATAGCTATTTACAGAAGGCCCGGTTATAGCCTGGCGCCGGCAATGGCCGAAACGCTGAAGACTGTTATGGGGCTATCTGGCTCGATGGATGAAAATGCCAATCTGCCCATTTCTCTGGATATTGATAAGTTTTATCCTGATCGGTTGGGAGAGGTGAAAATCGTACCCGGCGATTCCATTGTTATTCCGGTTCTGACCGGTTCAATAGGCGTCTATGGAATGGTTAATCAGCCCGGGCTGATTCCTTTTTTGGGTACAAGAATTAGCATCTCTGACCTAATAACAAGGGCGGGGGGGTATTCCAAAGGAGCCGATAAAGATATGATACAGATTGTGCGCAAAGGTTCAGGGCTCAGAATGATCGGCAATCGGAAGACCAATATTCACGATGGAGATATTGTCATTGTTCCCGAGAATCAGCGCGGAAAAAACCGGTTGAAAGATTTTTAACTTTGTCGGTATTCTTGATTGTTATAGCCATCGGTTGACCATTTAACTTGTGAAATTTATGGAAGAAACAGAATTTAATCTTTGGCGATTACTTGAGATTATTACTCTCAGGATAAAGTTTGTTATCATTTTTGTTCTGGTTATGGCTGTCATTAGCGCTATGGTCTCATTATTGTTGCCCAAATGGTACAAAGCCAGCACCCTGCTTTTACCCCCCAAAGAGGAGAGTCTGAAATTCGGCCAGGGCGGCATTGAAGATATGATTTCCATAACTGCCGGACTGACCCTTCCGATCATGGCAACGCCAACCGATATTTATGCTCGTATCCTAAAAAGCCGCACTATCGCCGAACGGGTTATTGCCGCTAATAATCTGGCTGCGCATTACAAGATGAAATCAATAGTTGATATTTTGGAGGAGCTGGATAAACGCTCTGACTTTTATGTAACTGATGAAGGATTGTTGGAGATAACCTATAAGGATAAGGACCCCGGAATGGCCGCCGCTGTGGCTTCATCGTTTACCGATGAACTGTACAAAATGAACCGTGAATTTGCCACCGCGCGCGCCAGAACCATGCGCGAGTTTATTGCCGGCCGGCTTAAGGAGGTCTTCATCGACCTTGATTCCGCCCGCGTCGCACTCAGAGAATTTCAGTCGCATTATAAAGCTATCGATTTAGACCAGCAGACTCAACTGGCCATCCAAGCGGCGGTCAACCTGAAGGTGGCTTTAGCTGAAAATGAAATAGAATTAAATGTTATGGAAAAATCCTTATCCCCCACACATCCCGAGGTAGTCAATCTGCGGAGAAAAATTGAGCAAATCCGGAATCAAATTAGTAGTCTTGAATATGGTAGCCAGGACAGTTCCTATTTTAGTCTCCCGGTATCGGAAATGCCGGTCCTTAAGATAAAATTTGCGGAGTTGACGGCTAAAGTTAAAATCTCCGAGACCTTATATCAGGTGCTTTCTGAGCAGTATGAACAGGCCAAGATCCAAGAAAAGGCTAATACGCCAACTCTCTCAATTCTCGATAAACCGTATATTCCGGAACTCCCTTATCGCCCCCAGAAAACCATTATTGTGCTTATCTCTACAGGGCTATCCTTTTTTTTGGCGATTTTTATTGTTCTTTTTCAAAATTACCTGACTAATCTGCAAAAGAACTTTCCCGAAGATTACCGCCGGATACAGCTCTTTGGAAATACCTGTTTTGGCTGGCTGCCCGGCTTTGGAATTAAGAAAAAGTAGGGCTGATCACCATCTTTATAATCGATGAGGTCATAATGATGAATACCGTAATTGATAAGACCGCACGGATAGGCGAAAACACCCGATATGGCAATTTCTGTGTATTTGGCGAGAATGTGGTTATCGGTAAGGGATGTTTTATAGGGAATAATGTAGTTTTTCATAAAAGCGCGAAGATTGGCGATAATGTCCGTATTGATGATGGTGCTGTCATTGGGAAGTTTCCGATGAAAGCGGCCAATTCCGCAACCACCAAAGAACAGGAATTGCCGCCTGCTGAAATTGGTTCAGACTGTATTGTTGGCACAAATGTGGTTGTTTATCGCGGCTGCAAAATTGGCAAAAAAGTTCTGATTGCCGATCTTTCCACTGTTCGGGAGAATGTAACCATCGGCGATTTTACGATTATCGGCAGGGGGGTGGCCATTGAGAATTTCTGTAAAATTGGCCGCTACTGTAAACTGGAGACAAATGTTTATATAACCGCTCACTCGGAATTAGAAGATAGAGTCTTTGTCGCTCCCTGTGTGGCTACCTCGAATGATAATTTTGTCGGACGCACCGAGGAACGGTTCAAACATTTTAAGGGAGTTACTATAAAAAAGGGTGGACGGATTGGCGTCAATGCGACTATTCTGCCCGGGAAGATTATTGGCCCTGATGGGCTGATAGCAGCCGGGGCAGTATTGACGCAAGATTGCCCCGCCAAGAAAATAATGACCGGTGTTCCGGCCAAGCCGATGCGCGATGTTCCCGAAGAGCAGTTGCTTGAAAATCAAGGTTGGAAAGATTAGAAAGAATTCTATATGCCCATACCCCTATTAGATCTGAAACGTCAATACATAGCTATCAAAGATAAACTGGATAAGGCCGTCCTTAGGGTTTTTGAGCATGGTCATTTTATATTGGGACCGGAGGTAGCGGAGCTTGAAAAGAAAATCGCCAAGACCTGCGGGGTGAAATATGGGGTGGGAGTTGCTTCGGGAACTGATGCTCTTTTGCTGTCTTTGCGAGCGGCGGGAATCGGCCCGGGCGATGAAGTCATAACCTCCGACTTTTCCTTCTTTGCCTCGGCCGGCGTCATATCCCGCTTAGGAGCCAATCCGGTTTTTGTCGATATTGACATCGATACCTACAATCTTGATCCCGCTCAACTCGAAAGAGCGATTACACCAAAAACTAGAGCTATAATGCCGGTTTATTTATTTGGGCAATTGATGGATATGGATCCTCTTATGCGGGTAGCGCAAGAGCATAATCTTATTGTTATTGAGGATGCCGCACAAGCCATTGGCGCGACATATAAGGGATGCCGCGCCGGTTCCATTGGCCATTTGGGATGTTTCTCTTTCTATCCATCCAAGAATCTCGGCGGCGCCGGAGATGGCGGCATGGTTGTAACGGATAGTGATAATTACCATGAATTGTTAAGTATCCTTCGTGTGCATGGCGCCAACCCCAAGTATTATCATAAAATTATAGGTTACAATTCGCGCCTGTCCACCTTGCAAGCAGCGGTTCTTCTTGTAAAACTCGATTATCTGGAAGATTGGACTGAAAAACGGCGGTCCCATGCTAAAGTTTATGATGCCGCTTTCAAGGGAACGGCAATTAAGACCCCGGTCGCCAAAGATTATTCTTATCACATTTATAACCAATATACCCTTGCCATTGAGAATCGCGATGAATTGGTAACCGCTCTGAAGGAAAAGAATATTGGATATGACATCTATTATCCGATTCCCTTTCATCTGCAGGAATGTTTCCGGAGTCTAGGGTATAGGAAAGGTGACTTTCCGGTGACGGAAAAAATCTCCTCTATGGTTATCTCGTTGCCGATTTATCCGGAATTAACCGTCGCCGAACAAGAGGAAGTTATTGAAACGGTAAAGGCGGTCTCAGCATAAGTTTAAAGATGCGATTTCCGGATTCTTGCAAATTGAATTCAATTTATTGGGCAAACATATATCCCTTTCATCAGCCGGCAGATTTTCAAGATCATAAGGAATAATAAGGTGGCTCAAACCAGTATTCGGCAGGCTATTCTTGGAGTTTCAGGAGTCATTCTGTTTTCCAAGCTACTGGGTTTCCTGCGGGAAATGGTGGTAGCGGCGCGATTTGGAACCTCGCGTGAATATGACATTTTTCTAATCGCCGTCGCCGCGCCGGTCTTCTTCACTGTCGTTGTAATCAATGCCACCAATTTTCTGATTATTCCTTTTCTTTCCAGGCGGATGTCGGAGAAGTCTGAGGGCGGCTGGAAAAGTTTTTGGAGTTTGTTTTCATCATTTCTTCCGATTGTGGCGGGACTGACGGTTATTATCATGATTACCGCGCCGGCACTGGTGAAAATAGTTAGCCCGTCTCTTTCCGGCGAAACGTTAAGACAGGGGATACAATATTGCCGGATATTTTCTCTGATGCTGATGCTGGGCTTTTTGGAATCATTTTTACGATCCGCGTTAAATGTCAAAAAGGAATTTGCCTATCCCGCTTTCGGAATAATAATCTTCAATATAGTCGCTACTGCGGCCATTTATTTTTTCTCGGGCAAATTATCAGTGATAGCTATTCTAATTGGATTTCTTGCAGGCACACTTTGTCAGATTTTATTCCTGTTTCTACGCCTGCTGAAATTCGATATTTTGGAGCATTTTCATTTTCGCTTCTTCAACAACGATGTCAAACAACTTTTTACGCTCGGTGGCATGGTGATTATTGTGGAGTTATTATCCGGTCCCTATTTTCTAATTGACCGCTACTTTGCCTCCGATCTGGCCAGCGGTGTTATCTCCGCTCTCAACTACTGCGGCCTGCTGATAATGATTCCAGTCAGCATCGCCGGCTCGGCGATAGCCACGGTTACCTTTCCTTACCTGAGCGACCGAATAAATAATAACCGCGGTGCTGATTTTGCACGGTTACTTCATCAGACCATACGGCTTTCGCTGGTGATTGGACTCCCTTGTACTATTTTCTATATGGCTTTTTCCAGGGAGTTGGTTGCCGGTGTTTTTCTTCGGGGAGCTTTTGATCTTAACTCGCTCAAGATAACTTCCGATGTTCTGCTCTTTCTTGCCCCCTGTGTAATATTTCATTTTCTTTACACTATATTTATGCAATCCTGTTATGCCTGCGGAAAGCAGAAATATGTTATGATGATAATTATTGTTGCGCTTGTCTTGAAATTCGTCTTGACCGGCCTGTTTAAGAGCTTGCTTGATTACCCTGGGATACCATTGGCCAGCGCTATACTGGAGATGCTGACCGTTGCTATGCTGGCCTTTGTCCTAACCCGCGAGGGAAGAATTATTGGAGTAAGGAAATTGCTTACAACCTCACTTAAAGTGATGGTTGCCTCCTTTCCGATTATAGTGATGGCCATTTTTTATCGGAACCTTCCTGATTTTTCTCTGGGTATGAACCTCGTCTCCAGACTGCGGGTTATTCCCGCAGGTGTTATTGGCCTGATATTTTTTGCCGCCATTGCCTATTGGCTTAAAGTAGAGGAAGTCCATTCTTTTGTGAATTACCTTCGGAAAGGTTGGAGATGAATAGCATCATAGTATCATTTAGGATATTTATCGGCTTGGGATATTGGGGAAAATTAGATGGGATGAGCTCTATGGTGAGATATTTCAAAGGAGGCAATTGATTGGTCGCGACCGCACTCAAAGCCCATTTTGACAATAGTAGATTTATGGGAACAGCCATAGTCTCAGCTATTCTTATTTTTATTCTGGGAGGAATCGTTTTCCTTATGAATGGGAAAATTCCCTTAGCGTTTGTATATTTTGGTATTCCTTTTCTTATCGTCATCATCTCCTATCCCCGGGCTGCGATCTATTTATATATATTTTCATTATTCATTTTCATATGTCTAAGTTCCAATCCTCCCCTGATGCTTATAGATATTGCAGCCTTGATGTTTTTGGCTTCATTCGGGGTTGACTTCCTTCTAAAGGGGAAAACTTTCCTTAGAGTGCCATCTATTGTTAAATATGGATTGGTGTTACTGACGACACTGGTTTTTGCGACTCTATTCGCCCATCATCCGGAGTACTCCTATGGTCCCATCGTAAGGGTCTCCCTTCAGTTGGCTATTGTCTTGGCCATCTATAATCTGATTTCCGGCAAAGATGCTTTGATAATGCTGAAAACATATTTTTGGCTTATGGTTCTTCATTCCCTATACAATTTTATCACCTTTGTCATGCTTAAGGGGGAATACAGAATTTTCGGTTTGCCGGGGGTCTATTTTGATGATCTTGCCATACTGGCTTTTCCTATCGGGTTGGCCTATTTTATCTGGTCAGAACGACAAGGGGAATCGCTTCGGTACGGCCTGGGGACAATTCTAATCATCTTTGGCCTTCTGGCCACGCACTCACGGGGACCAGTCCTGACCATCGCCTGGGTTGGATTGGCGCTTGTCATTTATTCCCGAAGAAAAGCCTTGATGGGAGGGGTTAATAATGTCCGCTCCCGCCTTAGGATGATTTTTCTGGCCATTATTCCGGTGCTCTTGATTTTCATAGGATTCAGCGGCATCTTTAGGTTTGCCTTGGAACGGTTGCAGACTTTGGAAAATATTGATACCGGCACAATATGGATGCGCTTCTTTCTCTGGAAAGCCAGTCTAACGGCCTTTTTGAGCAGTCCTTTTACGGGTATCGGCCCCGGCAATTTCCGCTATATCGAAAGCATTCTGCCCGCACTCAAATTCGATGAAGCCGCGCTCTATGTTCACAGGCTGTCGGCCCACAACATGTTTTTGCACTATCTTGCGGAATCCGGCATTATCGGCGCCGCCGCCTTAGTAACCCTATATTTAAAGAATTTTATGACAGCAAAAAATATCGCCAAGCATAATCCCCCCTGTTTTCCCCGGGCGTTTTCGATGGCCCTATTCGGGGTTGGTCTAACAATATTCGCTACTATTTTTTATATGGATGGATGGGCCTGGGGGCAGAATGCCTTTGCCGCGCCTCTTTTCTTTGCCATTATAGCCAAGGTGGCCAACTGCGGTACCGATGCGTAATAAAATCATTATTCTGGGTGATTCAGTCTCGGTGCATATAATCCGCTGGGCGAAGGGGATTGCCGAATGCGGATTCAAAGTGACGGTTATCTCCAATGGTGGGAAAGAAATAGAAGGGATTGAAACCATTCTCTTGGGTAATCAAGCGGGAACAAGGCTGGGCTATATCGGCCTGCTTCCCACGGTCAGGCATCTAATTCGGAAGATTGCTCCGAATCTGGTACACAGCCATTATGCCATCGGTTATGGCCTTTGGGGAAGGTGCTGTGGCTGGCGCCCTTTCCTTATTTCTGTGTGGGGGTCGGATATAGTGGAATTTCCGTCTAATGGATTGAAGCGATGGGGACTCCGAAAAATCCTTCTCTCGGCCGATTATATCACGGCCACCAGTGAGTTTCTGAAACAACGAACTATCAGAGTTGCGCCGGAAATATCATCGAAAATAGGAATCATTCCTTTTGGGGTCGAAATTCCATTAATCCCCACTTCCAGTCCATCCGACAAAGTTAGAATTATTTTCTTAAAAACTCATCGGAGGAAGTATGGCCCCGATATTTTATTGAAAGCGATGTATATTGTTTCTGCCCAAAATAGCAATATAATGCTAACGATGGCCGGCGAAGGAGAAATGACGGAAGGACTGCAAAGAATGGCGCGCGAATACCAGCTTGAAGATTCTGTTAAATTTGTGGGATTTATAGATAATGCTGAGGTTCCAAAACTTCTTGCGGAACATGATATCATGGTAATGCCCTCGCTGGCGGAATCTTTTGGTGTCGCCGCACTTGAAGCGTCTGCATCCGGTTTACCGGTTATTGCCTCTAATGTTGGTGGGATACCGGAGATTGTTCGGGATAATATAACCGGGATTTTAGTACCTCCCTCTGATGCCAAAAGCTTGGCGGAAGCGATTGTGAGATTGTCCCACGATGTCGAATTAAGAAAAAGAATGGGAATGGCAGGAAGAGAATATGTTGGCGGGAAGTACCGCTGGCAGGAAAATGTCAGACAAATGGTGCAGCTTTACGAAAAATTAATTGCCAACAAAGGAATCTGATTTGAAAATTCCTTTTTTCAGGCTGAAATTCACTTCATCGGAAAAGAAAGAAGTTCTTGAAGTTCTAAAAAGCGGCTGGGTTACGAGTGGCCCCAAGGTGAAGCGATTTGAGAATGATATCAAGTTAATGTCTGGAGCAAAACATGCCATAGCTGTCTCTTCCTGTACCGCCGGTTTGCACCTGGTTCTG
>JAPLUS010000157.1 GCA_026397495.1 Candidatus Zixiibacteriota bacterium
ATTCCGTTTGCCGACTTCCTCCGTTCGCCCTCCGTATTCAACAATATCGGCCTGCAATTTTTCAATCTTCTCAATAGTCTCTATAAGCTGTGATTCCTTCTCGTCAATGACACCCTTGACAATATCAATCTGACCGATAAGAGCATCATACTCCCTATTGGTTTTAATCGCCATCATCTGCGCCTGGAGTTTTTTCAATTCCTCCTGTTTGACAGTCAAATCCAATTCCAGGCTCTTTTGCAAAATTTTAGAATCAGATAATTCTTTTTGAGTATTATGGAAGAGAGTTTCGGCTTCCTCCATAGCCCGCCGCAGGTTTTCCATCATATCAGGAAGATATTCCTTAGAGCGTTCCAATTCTCCGAGATCGTAGTCTATCACTTGAAGCTTCAAAAGCATCTCGAGATCATTTTGCATTACTCGCTCCTTATTTTGATCTACCGCCATAAAATAAAAAAAGCGCAGTCTTAAAGTTCATTTAAGGCTGCGCCGTAATTCTCTCTTCGTCTATTTCGACTTCGGCCCGTATTGCCCTTTTTATCTTCAGAGGCAACTGCATATATTTGTTATCGGCCATCTCCAATATCTTCTTAGACTGGGCAATACTGGGCTCGAACCAGTGACCTCTCGGATGTGAACCGAACGCTCTAACCAACTGAGCTAATTGCCCTAAAACTTATATTAACCTTTCAAATATCACCGTGGGCCCACCAGGACTTGAACCTGGGACCCGCTGATTATGAGTCAGCTGCTCTAACCAACTGAGCTATGGGCCCATAAGTTAAAGTTAAGTATAATAGCAAAATATCTTTTGGGCGTCAAGCTCTTTAATTTAATAACATATTATTCCGACATATCATTTCCAAACAGCAGGTTAGAGCCAAGTTTTACCTGACATCGGATAGATCAAATATGAAACTCAATAATATCGCCGTCATTAAGCGCAAAATTGTTTTTTACCCTTTGCCCGTCAAATTTCTCCTTGCCCCAGACTTTGGCAAATTGCAGTTTCTGGGCAAAATCCTTATGGATGGTGTTGGCCGCATCCTCGACCGTTCCCCCAATCGGCAGTATTATCGGATCGATTAAAATCGGATCTTGTCCAATTCTTTTTGTGTACACCCTTATGATTCCCAATGACTCAAATATAACCGCCTTTAAGCCGTTTAAAGCCTCATCGCTGAGAACTGAGGATGTTACAATCTGAAAGACGGGATATAAGCCTTTCAACAAATCCAAACCGATATTGCTGTTTTCCTCCCAATATTTATGGACAACAATAATTGTCTTCTTAAAGGTGAATTGGGGGGCATCAGGGGGTACCGGAATGGTCGCGCATAGTCTGATTTTTCTATCCTCAAGCAATCTGAAAACTGTTTCAGTCTCATTCTTAAGATCGGAGGAGGTGCTATCTACGATAAGAAGAATCAGATCGGCCGATCTAATCAAATTCAATAAATGGCTTTCAAATTGTTCAGCCGAAATGGGGGGAGTATCAATAAGCTGAATTTGGAGAGTTTCAAAATCCATCATGCCGGCGAGAGGTTCGCGAGAAGTATAGGGATAATCCGCAATGGGCGGTCGAGCATGAGTGAGCGAAGCTAATAAAGAGGATTTGCCGGAATTGGGAGGTCCAATCAGAATTACTTGAGCCGCCCCTTCTCTTTCGATATGGTCGAGAGTTTCGATATGTCGGACACCATGTTTTTTCTGTCCCCCTTCTATCTGTTGACGCAATTTGGAGATTTTGGCCTTGAGATCAGCCTGAAGTTTATCCGTCCCCTTATGTTTCGGCATCATCGCCAGAAGTTCCTGGCCGAGCCGTAATTTTTCCACGGGATCTTGTTCCCGACGGAATTCCCTTTCCAACTCATAATATTGGGGTGGCAAATTAGCCGGCATATCAACCTCGATCAGATTTTAATAAAGAAGCCCGCTGTTTTCAAGATAAAAGATGACGTCGGCAATCGTCTAAAAAAGTCATTTCCGGTACTTCTCCGTCAGGGTGCGCAGGGTATCGCAGACATAATCGACCTCTCTGAAAGACAAATCAGGGAATAGCGGAAGCGAGATAACTCGCTTGAAGGCGGATTCACAGAAGGGGAATTGTCGCGGCTGGATTTTTAGGATTTTCTTGAAATAAGAGAAGCGATAAATAGGGATAAAATGAACGCTGCACCCTACCCCATTTTTTTCAAGTTCATTTATTAGTTTATCTCGGCTAATTCTCCAGCGACAAAGGTCAAGTTTTATTATAAAGAGGTGCCAGCTGTGTCTTGAGCGCGTATCCCGATATGGCAATTCAAGGTAATCCTCAAGAGGCTCCAAATGCCGGAGATACCTTTGAGCCAGACTAGTGCGCTTTTTCTGAAGATTATCAAATCGGCTCAACTGTCCCAATCCAAGTCCGGCGGCCAAATCCGGCATATTGTATTTGAAGCCCAGATTATTGATATCATATTTCCATCCGCCGCCGGAATATCTTTTCCAACCCGATGAGGTCATGCCATGCAGCGCTAACAGCCGGACTTCATCAGCCAGACTCTTTGAATTGGTTACGACCATCCCCCCCTCGCCGGTAGTGATGTTCTTGGTTGAATAAAAGGAGAAGACGGTAGCCTCGGCAATTGAACCAATCGGTTTTCCCTGATAATATGCGCCCAGAGAATGGGCGGCATCTTCCACCAGATGCAACTTGCATTTTTGTGCAATCCGCCGAAGATTATCATAATCGCAGGGCCAACCGGCAATATCAACCGCTATAATCGCTTTGGTTTTTCTGCTAATATATTTCTCAATGAGGGCAGAATTAATATTCAAGGTCACCGGATCAATATCAATCAGAACCGGCCGGGCGCCGGTGTAAAGGATAGCCTCGATGGTGGCCGCCATAGTAAAGGGAGTCGTGATAACTTCGTCACCCTTCCCTATTTTCAGGCCCTTCAGAACCAGGTGCAA
>JAPLUS010000088.1 GCA_026397495.1 Candidatus Zixiibacteriota bacterium
ATGTCTAACTTGGCACACTAAACGGCATTTCGTCTGCGAAGCCTTAGCTGATTAACTGGTTCAGGCACGCCCCGTCGATCATCTCCTGCTCGTTAAATTCCGTCATAAGTGGATACGAGAAATAGATCTTAAAACTGGTCGATCTATAACCATGATAGATAAATACAAAAACCCATATGTGTAAAGGATGTCCTGACACAAAGTGTAAAGTATGTCTTGACAATTTACACTACTTGGGGCTTGACTATATTCCTTGAGTTCGAGAGGCTATTATTATTCCAAATTATGACGCCAATGTCACTTTTTCGAATCTATAAAGTTTAATATTGCGATATTTCTTGTTGATTGACAATAACTTAGCATAATATCGCAAAGGCTTATAATTACAGTTCGCAAAATACGAACAAAAATTCAGATAATTCGATTACTGTCAATGATTTAAATATTCTTATCTCTAATTGTAACAACAAGTTACATTAATATTACCTCCCAATATTAATTCGGGCATAAATATTGCTTTAATCAAGGCGGGTAATCAAAAATGAATTTTAAAAGAATCTTAAAGAAAATTTATAGTGTTGTTCTATTACTTATTGTAATGGTCTCTATAGTTTGGACCTGCTTTAGCATCATTTTCTTTGTCCGGGCGCATATGGCAAAACCTGTTAGGCAAGATATAAACACTCAGCAGAGCATTAATAATGTGGCGATTTCCTTGCCGCATTTTGGCGTCGCTATGAGGCAGGATAACCTGACAAAACAATTATTTGCTATTACTGATTCAAGTTCAAGAGAAAGAATATTACCTCCGGAAGGGGGGCAACTGATGCAGGCTGCCATTCGATTCAATATAGTAGATTCCGCCTATCTTTACCAGTTAGTCTATTTGCGAGAGTGTGGCTGCCCTGCAACGACAAAAAATAGATATGACCTTATATGGAGATTAGTCAATCCAGAGACCCTGGATATTTTCAAAGAGGAAATAAGGAAGGAGCTCACAGCGGAGGAGATAAATCGGTATACAGAGCAGTTAGGCATTTAGGATATTACATCACAGAAATTCCAGAATAGATAGATTTCAATAGACTTAAGGAGGAAAAGGATGCGCACGCTGAAGAGAGTCGAGAAACCACTATCGGTGGTAGTGCTTTTATCGTTCATTATTGCCATTATTTTTGGCGTCATTATTCAACCGGCTGCCGCGGCAGCTAATGGTCCAATAATTAAAGGCAATCCTATTGTTAAGGGGGGGTCTTCTGATCAGCCTCTTTCTGGATGTAAATGGTGGCAGGTAAACTGCTGGATCAAACTTCTGAAAAATTGTTACAAGTGCCTTAAGGATCAGGATTCTAGAACTTGCAGTATGTGTAGCACTAATGATCCGGGCAGATTTGACCGACCTGCCAATTAGCATAAGCAGATTGGAGCAGTTAGGCATTTAGGATATTACATCATAGGAATTCTAAAATAGATAGATTCCAATAAATTTAAGGAGAAACAGTATGCGCACGCTGAAGAGAGTCGAGAAACCACTATCGGTGGTAGTGCTTTTATCGTTCATTATTGCCATTATTTTTGGCGTCATTATTCAACCAGCTGCCGCGGCAGCTAATGGCCCAATAATTAAGGGCAATCCTATTGTTAAAGGAGGGTCTTCTGATCAGCCTCTTTCTGGATGTAAATGGTGGCAGGTGAACTGCTGGGTCAAGGTTATGAAAAATTGTTACAAGTGCCTCCAAAATAATAATTCTACAAGTTGCGGTATCTGTAGCACTAAGGATCCGGGCATCATTGACCGACCTGCCAATTAGCATATCAGAGGACTGGAGAACAGCTGTTCTCCAGTCCTCTCCACATTTCATTACTTACTCAATTTAAATAATCAAGATCTGTCAAGAGTTGTATTCTCTAATTTATTTGAACCAAATTCCCGAATAATGTCGCCAAAACCAACCAGATAAACCAGAGATAGCTAACCGTTAAAATAACCCGTTTGCGGGAAATACCGGTTACGATCGACAGCCCGAGCATTAGAAGAATGGCCATCCAGATATTAAAGATATTCAATTTATCACAAAAAATAAAAAGGGGAGAATCGCGCCATGCTGCCGGGAGAAAAGCGGCGACACTAAGATAAATTTGGGTTGTCTCCTTAGCCATAATAAGCGGAATTTTTACAATAGCTTCCGGAATTAAAACCATAAAGGAAAAACTGACCACCGAGAGTATGGGAACAAATTCAGACTTTCCAGGGAAGAATTGTAAGGCTAGCCAGACAAAAAAGGATATTCCGAATAACTTGACGGCCTGAAGAGGAAAAAAGACTGTTGTCATAAGCCCGACTTGCTCTGATCCGATAGGGGCCATTATCTGCGAATCAATATTATTTGTCCGTCGTTGAACTTCTGCAGAAGATAGTGTTTGATCTGATTTCAGTCTCTCTTTTATATCCATCATCTGATATCGACTGGTTTCCATATAATAAATGAGTAGGGTTGCTACACACAGAACAAGAGG
>JAPLUS010000198.1 GCA_026397495.1 Candidatus Zixiibacteriota bacterium
AGAAAATAGTTCGGACTGAAGGCGGCGGAGTCTAGGCTAATACTCAAAAGCCCCAAACCAAACTCGGAGCCGACAAACAAAGTATCCCCGGAAGTCAACACCGCCAATACTTTATTATCAGGCAGGCCGGAATTGCGAAAGAGTTTATTATTGATGGTGCGATTTCCTTTGTCGATTGCCCAAACACCATTGTCCGTGGCCACAAAGATATTGGCCGGATCAACTGAGATATCATTAATATTATCTGTCTTAAGGGTAAAACCGGCCTCCGTTTCGATATAATCAAAAATATTTCGGCGCCAATCAAAAAGGGTGATCCCCGTCCGAAGAGAATTATCCGCTTGCCCCCCCATCCAGAGAATGCCATTATCAAGACAAATAGTGGAAATATCTTCCTGCAGAAGGCCATATTGTAACGGCTCCATTCGCAAGTTGGTATTATCGGCATGGAGAGCGCCCAGTCCCCAGGTACCAATCCAGAGATTGCTCCAACCATCATCGACAATATCAGTCAGCGGGAATCTGCGACCATTATTGTCAACCAGTGTCCCGTCGGGCATATAATTAAAACCGATGGGAGGGAAATAGACAGGGGCGGGCTGTAGATGGCGGCCATTGGTTGGTTCATCAGGCATGGTGCCGACAGAATTCCAATCCCTGAAGAGATCAGTATATTCAAAAACCCCTTGATCAGTTTTCGCCCAAATATGCTCATCGTCGGTCGATACTTTCAGTTCCTCTATTTGCTTCCCTAAAAGCCCCCTAAGGCCGGTCATCGGCTCACCCCAGCGCCGATTGGAAATATCATATCTTATGACACCACGGGTGGTTCCAAAATAGACATACTCATAGCCGACCGCAACCGACGAAATATATGAAAAATCGGAGTAATTAAGGGTTTGTCCCGGCAATATCTCAAGGGCACAGGATGAAAAAGGCAATAGGACAGCCAGAAGAGATATGATTATCAGCGGTTTATTCATTCTTCTTGCTTTTCAAGAAATCTGACGACAGACATAGTTAAAAGGGCGGTACCATAGAAAAGACTTCTTTCATCGGCGATAAAATCCGACGCATGCCACGGTTTATTAGCTCCGATCTTGTCATTTTTTACTCCCAACCGAAACATCGCCCCGGGCACTTTTTGTACATAGAAAGCGAAGTCTTCCCCTCCCATTCCCTGCGGCGATTCCACAATTTGATTTTTCCCAAAAAGCTCTTGATAGGCCTCAGCCAATATCTTATTGGCGTTTTCATTATTGCAGAGGGGCGGATAATTGGCAATGAAATCAAGTTTATAATCTGCCCCGCGGGCCCGACAGACACCATCAATTGTCCGCTTTATTAGATTGGGTATCCTTTTAAGACTATCCCTTGATAAGGTACGGGCAGTGCCGTGAAGCGTCACCTTGTCGGCAATGACATTGCGGGCGGTACCGCCGGAAATTGACCCGAAAGTAATGACTACCGGTTTTAGAGGATTAATTTCGCGAGAGACAATTTTCTGCATAGAGTCAATGAGTTCTGCCGCGGTAACGATAGCATCGACCCCCAAATGGGGTCGGGCAGCATGGCCGCCGCGCCCAAAAATGGTAATGTCGAAATCCGTTACGGAAGCCATTATGGCCCCATCTCTTAGACCGATTTTCCCGGTTGTCACGGTTGGGTCAACATGCACCCCAAAAATCATTTGGGGCGAGGGATTCTTAAGAATCCCCTCCCTAATCATTTCAGCGGCGCCACCCGGTGGCATTTCTTCCGATGGTTGAAATAGGATTTTGATGGTTCCGGGAAGTTTCTTTTTCAGCCATTGGAGGATAATTGCCGTACCCAGCACAACCGCCATATGGATATCATGACCGCAAGCATGCATAACACCATCTTCCTTCGACCGGAAGGGAAGGCGGTTTATTTCCGTAATTGGCAAAGCATCAATATCGCTGCGGACAGCCGCCACACTTTTTCCATGCCCTCTGATTATTCCAACGGCGCCTGTTTTCATTTTAAGGGGATAAAGCCCAATGCCATAGTGGGTCAATTGCTTTTTTAGAAAAGCGGTCGTTTTGAATTCCTGATTGGACAGTTCCGGATATTGATGCAAATGACGGCGCCATTTTACCTGCGATAGATAAAGCTTTTCCGTTAACTTAAGTATCTCATTTTTTTCTATGGGCATTTTCTCTCCCGATAAAGAGCGCCAAATTCCAAGCTCATTCTTTTTAATTCGAGAACGGAACCTCCGGGTTATTCCCGGCCATCAGACCGCTATCAATTGAAAATAAGTCCTTTGTGACGGGGAGGAATTATAACAATGACAACCAGCTTGATTCATCCGTTATTATTAACCACACAATAAAATACGTCCTGGCCTCATTGTCAAATCGAATATAAATTCTCCCTTCGGCCCATCTTTTTTATTGCATTATATTGTATGTCTCATAAAATTACAGTCATGCGGATTACGATTGCCCTTATTATTTTGATACTGGCCTTTTCAGCAGTCAAGGCCGGAGACTCCCAGACCTATTCAATTGGCGTCGGATACGGATATAGCACCCTTTTGGGCGGCACACCTCCCTGGTTCACTCTTACCCGCACCTATCATATTAGATTCGAGAGTTACTTCAGGGAAAAATGGCGGCTTGAACTCGGTTTTTCTTCATACCGCATTTATGATGACTCAACAGCCCATTCGCAGTTCAAATTTGGTTCCGAGAAAATTCATCGAACCCGGGTATGGAAGGGCACTGATTTAACGACCCTGATCAGATATCGCCGGTCACTCATCGGCCAAAAACTCTTTTTGGTGGGGGGAGTCGGGGGCGGAATCGCCATCTGGAAGATGGCCGATGCCAAAAAAGATACTACCCTAAAAGTTGTCGGCCAGAGAGGGGAAACGGTAGATTTCTCGGCGACTGAAGTAATGCTGTCCTCGGCCTTGGGGCTGGAAGGCCACCTCTCCGGAAGATGGAAGCTGGCCGTGGAGATAAGGGCCAATTATCTTACCGGCGCCGGTGCCGAATTCGCAAAGTCTTTTGATAACAGTCGGGGGCGATGGAGCCTAATGCCGGTGGTATTCTTTAGCTACCGCTTTGGAAAAGATTATTGGAAATTAGAACCGTGGACCAGCTCTCCCCTGTCCTGGGAGTCACTTGACACTCTCCAAAGGGTCGCTGCCTCCAACAAAATTGAGACGACCAAAGGGCAGTCTCGGGAACGTGGTCTTCCTGCTATCGCCTCCGATAGTGAAAAGGAAGAGGGATGCTCCGGTTTTAAGACGACCGCCCGGGGTTTGGTAGATTTAAACGGATGCCCCATTGATACCGACTGCGACGGTATTCCTGATTATGCTGACAATTGTCCCAATAATCCGATGGGAGCTATGGTGGATAAAAATGGCTGCCCCATTGATAGTGATAAGGATGGTATTCCTGATGGTCTTGACGACTGTCCCGGCAGTGATTCCGGTATGGCCGTTGATAAATACGGTTGTATTGATCTATCTATTTTGGAAAAACCAATAGCCCTAAATGTCCGATATCAGAAGGGATCATTTGAGATTGATCCGGTATCGCAGAAAAAACTTGATGATATGAGCCGGATACTTCGAAGAGCAGAGGGTGTTCGAGTAGAAATCGACGGTTATGCTTTCGATGCCGCTACGATTGAGGAAGATTTAACCTTATCGCAGAAACGTGCTAATCGGGTAAGAGACTATTTATTAAAGCTGGGGATTGATACTAATCGGATGAAACCGGTTGGAAAGGGACGGCTATATCTTGGAGCCGGAGAGGGGAATGTGCAGGAATTGAAAACTGCACCTCGTATTGAGCTAATATTTTTCAAGTAAAGAACGATAAGGATTAATTGAAGTTGAGTGTTTCGGAAAGCTTTTTGCTTGACTATTCGGTAGATTAAGAGAAATAGGATACTTATGGTATTATTTCAAATATATTCCAACAGGGTTCCGGCTAATTGTCACTTCCCGGAAAAATCGCAATATGACCTTTGAATTCATTATTGTATAGAAGCTTACGGGGAATATTTATCTTTTTATGTTGCTTTTTGATAAGATTATTGATAGATTACTATTCTAAATATTAATACCATGCGAATATTATTCATAACACAGCATTTTCCGCCTGAAAGAGGGGCCGTAAGAAGGCTCTATGAATTTGCAGCTTTTTTCAAAAAAGCCGGTCATAATGTTACCGTTCTGACAGCCCTGCCGAATTATCCGGATGGAATTATTCCTCCTAAGTATCGCGGGAAATTTCTCTTTCGGGAAGAGATGGATGGAATTGAGGTTTACCGTTCATATGTATTACCGGCCTCAAACGCTCAACCACGCAAAAGGATGCTTGGTTTTATAACTTTTCTTTTTTCATCGTTGATTAATGGCTTTCGAATAAAGGGAAAATTCGATCTTATTTTGGCATCTTCACCGCCGGTTACTTCACCATTGATAGGTTATATCTTTAGCCGTCTGCGCCGAACCAAATTAATTTTAGAAATACGAGACCTACAGCCCGAATCCGGTGAGCAATTTGGAAACCTGAAGAAATCGCTCTTTACTGAATTAATCCGGCGCGTTATGAGATTTCTTTACCGAAGAGCCGATCATATTGTCTGTGTAACGGAAGGAATTGCCGAATGGATGCGGAGCATCGATTTACCGGAGGATCGTCTAACGACAATTAAATCCGGGGTTGGAAACAATTTCATCGACAGCCATTCCAATGGCATACGGAAAAAATTTGGATGGGAGGATAAATTTCTTATCCTCTATGCCGGCACCCTTGGTTGGGCACATTCGCTGGAGACGGTAGTCGAGGCAGCTTCTCATTTGACTGACCAAAAAGATATCCGCTTTGTTTTTATCGGCGAGGGTCATAAAAGAGTAACCCTGGAGAAAATGGTTCGGGAATATGGCCTGCATAATGTTAGCTTTATCGGTTCACAGCCGTTGGAATCTATCCCCTATTTCCTAAGAGCTAGCGATGTTTTAATTGAGAGTCTTAAGGATGTGCCTATTACCAAAGGAACCTTTCCCTGTAAGTTATTTGAGTATATGGCATCCGGCCGCCCCATTATCTTTGGTTCTCGGAGCGGCGAGGCAACAGCGGAATTGGAAAAGGCCGGAGGAGCTTTGACCTTCGCATCAAAAGACGCACAAGAGCTGGCTAAAATTGTCCGTTCTCTTTATTCTAAAAAGATTGATGGCGAAAATCTCGGCAAAAAATACCACCAGTATATCCGCCTTCACCATACCAGGGAAAAGTGGGCCGGTCGGTATCTTGATCTCCTAGAAAAAATTAACACCCCTTGATTATCCTATCCTTCTTTTTGAATTCAAGTTACTTCACCTTGTCGTGAAACGATAATAATTCCCCCTTAAATATTTCTCTTACTCTTTCAATTTCATCTTCCCTTTGCACAATGACTATCATACAATCATCCGGTATCCGGTTTAGGTCAAGGTCTCCAATGTAACGGTGTTCTTTTTCCGGCAACCAATATCCTTTGGTTCCAACACTCTGAAAATATGGTTTTTCATCATCAGTAGAGGAGAAAAATCTTTTGATACAGATTATTTTGAGAGGCCGCAAAAAGGGTAATTTCCCAGCTATTCATAGCAACCGATGTCGGAAGAAGGCAACGGTTTCCATCCGCTTGGGTATTGACAATCCAGAGGTCAGTTCCAGTCGGCCGGGAATTTAATATAAGCAGTTTTGTTTGGGTGACGGCTCTCATGGCATAGATCATTAAAATGGAATAATCGAAAGCGAAGATAATAATGATTTGAAAATAAGGCCAGCCCCAAGAGACCGGACGGTTAGTATAATTTGACTAATCTGGTATTGCGGTAATAGTGAGTCAATATCTCGTCAAACTTTTTCCCATTTTTGGCCATACCTATCGCCCCGCACTGGCACATCCCGATACCATGCCCATAGCCGCCCCCCTCAAACTCAACTCGTGTCAGCCGGCCTGTTTGATCATGCTGGGTAATGACATCGAACTTGGCCGATTGAAGAATCAGCTCAGGATTGGAAGACCGCTTAAAAATCCAACGGATCTTATCTCTGCCGAAAGTATAACTTCTCCCCTCGGTCTTCACCATCAATTCCGCCACGCGTTCGCCGGCCGTCCGGGCCGTAATCTCAATATCAACTAAATCATCAAGACGAATTTCTCTTCCCCGTTCAGCCGACAGATACTCCTCAACTCTCAATTTTAACTGCTCGGCCGTGTAGGCTTCCCGCCAACGATAATACTTGGACCAACTGCAGGCGCCATCATCAGATGTGGCGCGCAGGTAAGGCGCCGACGGCTTATCCCAGATTTCCTCAATATCATCGGTCGACCCGCCGCAGGTTGAATGATAATAGGCATTAATCAATTTATCTTCAAACTTAATAACATACCCGCGCGTCTGCTCAATGGCATCCGAAACGAGGGGATTTTCCACATCGGCGCCTGAATAGAGCTGATCGGTAACATCGGCGTGCATATCATATAGTTCATCGGGATACTGGGATAAATGCCCCAGCGAATAGGTTCTGGCGGCCACGGCTTGTGCCTTGATAGCCTCAAAATCGACTTCCTCGACTTTTCCCATCTCGGGAGGAACAACACCCTTCAGGTAGTCATCTATATGGGCAATATTAATCAGACTCAAATTACGGCCATGCGTGATAATGCGAAACATTCCTCGATAACGTTGATTGCGGTAAGATAGAAATCCTTTGTCGCTGCGGGGAGTCACAATTATCTCTTCGAACCTATCATCAATCTTCTCCCCTGCCATTGTTACCGATAGAAAACCATCCTCTTGTAGAATTGTTACCGGTTGAGAAGAATAGTACACAGAGCTTTCATTACCTCGCAGACATTCAATGGTAAAGGAACCATTGCTTGAGATAGTCAGTTCCGGACTATCATTGGTTAGCAGGACTCTGACAAAGGGAAGCCTGATATAATTCGCTTCCGATCCTTCGTGCAATTGGGGAACAACTCCGCATCCCCAAACGATGAGAATTACCGACAGAGAAACAACCAATCTTAAGGCTGGTTTAATGACCCGTCTAAAATTTATTCTCTTTATTTTTTCCATTTCAGTTTTTATCCGTAGGCGGCTGGATTATTCTTCCAGCAACGGATTGCTTCTTGGCGCCGGTTATATGAGCCAATCCGGTCGGCCTTGATTTGATGGCCATGGCACCCATAACTGCATAACAGACCGCTTCCAGATAATCCGGATTATATCCCAATCTGTCAATGGAAATCAAAGAAGTCTTCGGCAAATAGGCTTTTAATCGCCCAAGCAAATATCGATTCTTAAAACCCCCTCCAAGAAAATAGCTCTTCTCAAGAGCATGCTTATTAATAAAGCCTTGAATAGAATTCGCAATTGTAATCGCGGTTAGTTCGGTAGCCGTTGCCAGGAGATCAAGTCCATTCAACTTCAACTGCTTTCCGTATTTAATTATTTTATCGGCAAATTTATCCCCAAACCTCTCACGGCCGGTGGATGGGCCACATTTCCCCTTTAGATAATCGTCAGCCATGAGAAGAATCAAAAGTCTTTGAGATATCCGGCCTCTAGCGGCCAATCGGCCATAGCAGTCAAAAGAGCGATGAAAATATTTTTCCGTGATAATATCTATCAGACTATTGCCCGGACCGCAATCCCGTGCCTTTGCTTTCTGCGGCGAACATCCGGCCGGAAAAAAGAAATAATTGGCAATACCGCCAATATTAACAATCAATCTGTCTTCCTTTGTATGAGAGAATAATTGCCACATGGCATAAGAGGTGATTGGCGCGCCCTCTCCGCCGCAAGCGATATCGGCCTGCCGGAAATCAGCCACTGTAATTAGTCCGGTTTGTTCGGCAATTGATTCGGGATGTCCTAACTGCAGACTCCCGCTCTCTTTTTTATTTCTGCCTAAGACCTTTCCGGTGAGATGCCGAATAGTTTGGCCATGGCTGGCCAGTAAATCCGCTATGATACCCTGCCGTCTCAATGAGGCACTAAATTTCTTGGCTTGCTCACCATAAAAAATACCCAATAACCTATCCAGTTGAATGACCTCATCAACAGAACGAATTCGATTGCTGATGCCGGAATTGACACCCAAAGAAAGAAGCTTGGGATAAGGAACTGTTTCCCCCCCGATAAAAGAGACCTTGGGCGATCTCTTAGAAAAAACTATCCTAATAGCGGCCAGATCAAGACCATCGGCTGAAGTTCCCGCATTTAAGCCGATGACAACCAGAGAATTCTTCTTGATTAAACTGTTTAGCATTCTTCTTACTATGTGGCCGGTACGGTCAATTTTGATTTCACACCAGAAATTCTATCCAATGAGGCCTCCAACCGGCTATTATCAATATGGCCCTTACGATAGGCCTCTTTAAAGTACTCAATAACGTTCTTTACTGCCATAAAATCCCGTCCGAACAGAAGCATATCATGACCGGCATTGAAGGCTTGGAGGGCCCGTTCACCATAATCTCCAAGATTATCGGCGCCTTTCATAAAAAGGTCGTCAGTAATAACAATACCATCAAAACCCAGGGTATTACGCAACAGTTTCTTAACTATTTTTTCAGAGACGGTGGCCGGTTGGTCATCAATGGAGGTCAAGATCAGATGAGTAGTCATCACCATGTCGGCTCCGGCGCTGATACCCGCTTTAAAAGTAAGCGCCTCGCGGTTTATAAAGGTTTGGTAGTCATAATCGGCTGTGGCCACCTGCTGATGAGGGTCTACGGTAGCCGCCCCGAAACCGGGAAAATGTTTTAGGCATGAGAGTAGGCCAATCTTATTGGAAATCCTGATGGCCTTGTCGATAAAGGGAATCACCTTGGCCGGATTCTTGCCGAAGGTTCTTCCCTCAAGACACTTATTATTATTGTTCAGAGCGAGGTCGGTTACCGGCCCGAAGATCAGGTTGATACCGAGCGAATAAAGATAATAGGCTGATCGGGTAAAATGTTCGGCAAATTCCTCGGTATCATTACGAAGCCCATATTCGGAGGGAGCCAGAATCTCGGCCGGAGCTCCTCTAAAACGGCAAACGCGCCCACCCTCTTGATCCACGCCGATAAAGGGGATGGCTCCAGTTACGGCCATAATTTTCTTAATACTTTTTTCGGCCAAACTGTGTGGCTCGCAATTCTCTTCAAAGAGAATTACCCCTCCGATATTCTCCGTGGAGCAGAATTCCAAAAACTCATCCGATGGTGAAACACCGTCGAGACCGATTATGAACAATTGCCCTAATTTCTTAAGCATATTAAATCACACGGACCAAGTTTTTCCCATCTCCTTTAGCGCGGTAAAGCGCCTGATCGGCTATGGAAAGTATATCATCATTCGATTTGCCATTTTCGGGAAAGGAAGTAACCCCTATCGAAACAGTTACTTTTAGATCCGGAATATTATCACCGCCGCCAAAGATTGCTGTTTCAATCTGTTGTCTTATTCTTTCCGCAATGCGACTAACCTCTATTTGGGGGGTCTGCGGCAGAATCACCACAAATTCTTCGCCTCCATAGCGACAAAATATGTCAACATCCCTAATACATCTTTTGATGACGGCCGTAATCCCCTTAAGAACAATATTGCCGACTTCATGACCATAAGTATCATTGAATTCTTTAAACCAATCAATATCCATCATAATCAACGAGAGCGGAAGATTATAACGTGAGGCACGCCGCTGCTCCTCTTTTAATTTTTCCGCAAAATAACGATAATTATATATACCTGTCAAATCATCAGTAATCGTTAGATTTTCCATTTTTCGATGTAATATGGCATTGTCGATGGCCATAGCCGCGGCGCGAGCAACTACCGCCAGCATTTCCTCATCCCGTTCTGAAAAAATGCCGGCCTGGGGTGACTCCGCCGTAAGGATACCGATTACCTTTCCGTGAGCCACCATCGGCACCAACATGACACACCGGGTATTGGGCCGCAGGGGCGTATAATCATTTCGTCCTGAAATATCGACAACCGTTACAGTTTCCTGCTGCTCCACCACCCGTCTGATGAGATCCATCCGGTTCTTGTCCACCGCCTTTAAATTATAATTATTCTGCCCTCCGATATTTCGCCCCCGATAAATGAAATTGCCGCCCGAAACAACCAATAGCAATCCACTGGCCTGATAGGCCAACAGATTACCCATAATTTTCATCAACTCCTCTACGACACCGTCAATATCGAGAATGCCGGCCAGCACCCTGGAGTTTTCATAAATCATTTCCAAATGGGCCTGTGATTTTTCCAGCTCAGAAGTTCTCTTATTAAGCGTATCAAACAGGTTGAGGAGCCGTTTTTCCGATCGC
>JAPLUS010000227.1 GCA_026397495.1 Candidatus Zixiibacteriota bacterium
TGCATATCGGGGATAAAATTGTCAGATGCGTAGCCTTAGCTTCTACCGATGGGTTGGTGCGCGGTATGAAAGCAATCGACACCGGCAGCCCAATTTCAGTGCCAGTCGGGATAAAAGTTTTGGGCCGTGTCTTTAATCTTCTGGGGCAACCTATTGATGAATTGGAGGCTTTGCCGGCCAATACCAAGCGGCACATCATACACCGTCCCGCACCGACTTTTGAAGAGCAGGATACGACCACTAAAATGTTCGAGACCGGGATAAAGGTCATCGATTTACTTGAACCTTATCCCAAGGGAGGCAAGGTCGGTCTTTTTGGCGGGGCGGGAGTCGGCAAAACCGTTATCATTCAGGAATTAATTCGTAATATCGCTACCGAACATGGCGGCTATTCGGTTTTTTGCGGAGTCGGAGAGCGAACCCGCGAAGGCAACGATCTCTGGTTGGAAATGAAGCACTCCGGCGTTATTGCCAAGACAGTGATGGTTTTCGGGCAAATGAATGAACCGCCCGGCGCCAGACTTCGAGTAGGTTTGTCGGGTTTGACGATGGCTGAATATTTCCGCGACGAAGAACACCAAGATGTATTACTCTTCATCGATAATATTTTCCGCTTTGTTCAAGCCGGTTCAGAGGTATCGGCATTATTGGGGAGAATGCCCTCCGCCGTTGGTTATCAACCGACTTTGGGAACCGAAATGGGCGCCTTACAGGAGAGAATTACATCAACTACGGCCGGTTCCATTACTTCCGTACAAGCCATCTATGTCCCGGCCGATGATTTAACGGATCCGGCTCCGGCAACAACCTTCTCGCATCTCGATGCTACCACCGTCCTTTCGCGTCAGATTGTGGATATGGGTATTTATCCGGCGGTTGACCCGCTGGCGTCAACCTCGCGAATTCTCGATCCCAATATAGTCGGCGAGGAGCATTATCGAATTGCCCGGAAAGTGCAACAGATTCTTCAGCGGTATAAAGATCTGCAGGACATCATTGCCATTCTGGGTATCGACGAGCTTTCGGAAGAAGATAAACTTACGGTAGGCCGCGCCCGCAGGATTCAGAAATTTCTTTCACAGCCCTTTTTTGTGGCTTCCGAGTTTACCGGACGAGCGGGGAAATATGTAAAGGTCGAGGAAACAGTCAAGGCTTTCGGTCGATTAGTATCGGGAGAATTGGACAATATTCCGGAACAGGCATTTTATATGGCCGGTGGATTGGATGAGGTCTTTGCCAATTATGAAAAGATGAAGTAAGGGTTATATTAGACAAATGTTCAATCTTTCTATCGTAACGCCGGAAAAGATATTCTACGAGGGAGAGGTCACCTCGATAATTATACCCGGCAGTGAGGGGTATCTGGGGGTTCTCTCCGATCATGCTCCGCTAATGACAGCTATTATTCCGGGCAAGATGACCATCAAGGATAAATCAGATCAAGAGATTTTCCTTTCGGTCTCATTCGGTTTCTTTGAAGTCTCCTCTAATCACGCAACTCTTCTGGCCGACTCGATTGAGTATATATCGGAAATAGATATTGAGAGAACAAAAGCGGCGTTGGAACGCGCCCAAAAGCGGCTGGCGGATGCCGGTAGTGGCAACATTGATATTACAAGAGCTCAACGAGCGCTGGAGCGCGCGCAAAATCGAATCAAAATTTATCTATCCGCTGAAAAATAACTCGCCGCATGAACAGATAGTTTCATTCCTAATCTTTTAATAATCAAGCAGTTCGGAATCCTTTTTTAGGCTTGACTTTGGATCGTCTATCTGGTAATTTTATCGACTATGAATTTGGATTTAAGAGAGTTTGCGACCTTTCCGGTCGAGATTTCTCTCGAAACGGAGGCGGATAGTCATGAATATGAAATCGACGGCATTTCTTTCCGGGAACCGATGGCCCTGAAGGTATCAATACAGAAAATTAAAGATGATTACTACTGTCATGGTTCCGTTATGGTTCCGGTTGAGAAAGAATGCTCCCGTTGTTTAAATATATTTGATTCTGAGCTTTCCGGCGATTTTAGTTTCATCATAAGAACCGCCGATGCTCAGCCGGCAGTATCCGACAATGAAGGTGAGATATTTTATGTCAAGTTCAATGAGCCGATAGTGGAATTAGATGAAATAATTAGACAAGCTCTGATTCTTTCCCTCCCCCTGAAACCTCTCTGCGATCAGGACTGCAAAGGATTATGTCCCAGTTGCGGGATAAATCTAAATGAAGAGACCTGCGATTGCAGGCACAAGGAAATGGATGAAAGGTGGGAAGGACTGAAAGATTTATTCGAATAATTTAATTTTGCTTATAAGGAATTATTATGCCACTTCCAAAACGAAGACATTCGCGAACTCGCGGCCGAAAGAGAAGAACTCATTGGAAGCTTTCGTCTCCCAATGTGGTTGAATGTTCTCATTGCCATCAGCCGAGATTGCCTCATCATATCTGTCCCCACTGCGGTTATTATAGAGGCCGACAGGTTACGACTCCGAAAGAATCGTAATTTTGTTGCTGAGCGTGGATTGAACAATATATGAGTAATAACGACCGAACCATAACGGTAGCGCTTGATGTAATGGGGGCTGATGTCAGTCCGGAATCCATTATGGATGGAGGTCTGCAAGCGGCTATGGAAAGGGTAAAGACTCTCAAGTTGATCTTTGTCGGAAAACTTGAAATTATCAACGACTTTATTAAGAAGCAAAAGAATCTGCCGGTCAATGTTATTATCGAAAATGCCCCGCATGCGGTAGCTATGAGCGATACTGCCACCGAAGGTCTCCGCAAAAAAACTTCCTCAATAGCCATTGGGTTGACGATGCAAAAAGAAGGACGAGCCAACGCCTTTGTATCAGCCGGCAATACCGGCGCC
>JAPLUS010000261.1 GCA_026397495.1 Candidatus Zixiibacteriota bacterium
AATCTGGATGGCTCGTTTCGGTATCCATCCCGCTTCATCTTTAATGTGGACAAAACCATGCTTGCTTACACCAACGAATTGGATGATCGCCTGGTATATGAAACCAATTGGAATATTAGCTACAGCGAGAGAATGCTGGAATCAACCGCTTCCGAACTCTCCTTCAAGCCGGGCGACCGGATCATGCACAGCATCATGGGCGCCGGGGAAGTGGTCGACCTCGACCGCGACCAGGCTGCCTATTTGATCAAGTTCGATGACCTCAAAACTCCTCGAAAAATCAGCTTCAAAGCCAAATTGGAGCCGGAGATTGGCGATAGCCTATAGCCTTCAACTATAAACCCGCATTATTTTCCTTGCAGCCCCTCCACAAATGCCCATACATTCCCCCCCAAAACCTTGTGATTATAGCCTCCTTCCAGAATGCCGAAGCAACCGCCCTTATTGCGCTGGGCGGCTTCCTTCATCAGTCTGCCCATAAATGTATAATCCTCGGTTTTCAAAAGGCCTCCCCAGTCATCTTCGTGATTGTCGAATCCGGCCGAAGCAGCAACCATGTCAGCGTCAGTTTCGGCCAGCGCATTTTCCACCTTTTTTAGATAGTCAGTACGATTTTGAGTGTTGGGATTGAGAATAGTAACATATTCTTTACCCCCAAGAATATTGACGTTACCATCCCCGAAATGCAGATCGAAATCCAGAATGAATGCTTTTTTTATTTTCCCCTGCCGTTTTAACTTCTCCAGCGCGATGGCCATATTGTTCAAATAGCAAAAACCCCAAGCGCCATCTGCCGAAGCATGATGTCCGGGCGGGCGAATCAAGGCGAAACAAGACTCGGTTAAACCGATTTCGGCGGCTTTAATTGCCCCGCCCGCGGCCAAGGCCGCGATGTCATAGACTCCTTCACGCTCTACAGATTTTACGTGTTCCGGCGTATGTACCTGGAGAATATCTTCTTTGGTGGCCGGTTCGGGCTTGACAAAGGTCACTTTTCCCTTGAGCACTCTTTCCACCGCCCGAATTCTTCCGGCGGCAGCGGCGGGATCGGACGTGTAAACTTCGTTGTAATCTTCATGGTAAACGACCTTCATGTTTATTCTCCTTCGGTCTGGCAAAAATTCCCTTTGTGCCAGCAAAGCCGAGGGGTTATCTGCCTAGCTTACCCCTCCACGGGAAACAGAAAATGTTTGACCGTGAATTATCGATTCGCTACCACGTATACATGATTAAACATATAATAAAATCACAGACATTAATAGACCGACAATTTCACATCACTTGAACCTCATGAAAGGGCAAAACTACTCATTTCTCAGAAATCGGGTAAGGAGATTTTCTATTCTTTCAATCGTGACTATGTTGTTCAAAGGATGAATTCAATTGTGGACAGCCTTAAAAAGTTCAGCTGCTAAGAGAGTGTAAAATAATTTGTGTAAACTCCTGAATCATATAAACTAACAATATGAAAAGGGAGGAACACAAATTATCTTACACTCTCGCAACAGATCAGTTCCCCATACGTTAAAACCTCACCAGTTTATAGTTTTATGGCTGGCTTATCA
>JAPLUS010000319.1 GCA_026397495.1 Candidatus Zixiibacteriota bacterium
ATGAAATAGATGAGAGTCTTTTTTCCAAATATCTGTATACTTCGGGATTACCTGACCCTGATCTTCTTATTAGAACCTCGGGAGAAATGAGAATATCCAATTTCCTGCTCTGGCAGACCAGTTATACCGAGTTGTATATAACCGATGTTCTCTGGCCTGATTTTGAGGGAAAAGAACTATTTGAGGCCATAATTGATTACCAGAAGCGTGAGCGCCGCTTTGGAAAGGTATAAGCTACCTATGAGCCGCAATCTAACAATGCGAACGATTGTAGCGGCCATATTCGGCCCATTAATAATCCTTATTTCATACAGTGGCGGCTATTGGTTGATGGGAATGATTGTCCTTTTTGCCGGATTGGCAATGCTTGAATATATGGCCAATATCCGGGCGTCGCGTTTCTCCTTCGTCTACTGGCTTTCCTTGATATTCTTATTGGCGATGGTATTCATTTCGATGCTGAAATCCTCCTCTTGGGGCGCCCGGCTATTTGTGGTCTATTTTCTTCTCTTAGGGATTATTACAGCCCTGAAACGTCGCTCTCCGGAAGAACTGTTTAGAGAAAATTCGGCTTTGGTCTGGGGTGTCGCCTATCTCGGGTTGTTGTACCCTTTTGTCTATTATATTCGCAAAATCTCACCCGACCATAGCGGGGATTGGCTTTTATTTCTTTTTGGCACTATCTGGCTTTCTGACACACTCGCCATGTGGATTGGGAAGACTGTGGGGAAGAGAAAACTGACGCCGACTATTTCCCCCAATAAAACAGTTGAAGGTTGCGTGGCCGGTCTATTCGGCGGAATTATTGTTGCTTGTGTTCTTGGTTGCTGGAGACTGTCCGAGGTGATGTTACCCTTATTGCTGATGGCCGGTTTGGTTGTCTCGATGGCCGGGCAATTGGGCGATCTGGTTGAGTCAGTATGGAAGCGTGCTTTTGGCATTAAGGATGCCTCGGCGATTATTCCCGGGCATGGCGGTATATTAGATCGTTTTGATTCCCTTCTTTTTGCCGCCCCGATTCTTTATTGGTTTCTCAAATATGTTATTTATAGGTGATTAATATGCGGTTGGTGAAAATAATTGATTTTATTTTCGCTGCCCGTCCCATGCTGCTCTTGCCGGTCTGGTCGATATATCTGATTTCATTTAGACAGATAAATTATCAAGAGCCATTCACTTCTCACTCTTTTCTTCTTCTGGCGGGCGTGAGTCTAATGGTCGCCGGTGCCTATTTTATCAATCAGATTTTTGACTATGAATCTGATTTAATAAATAAGAAAATTGGCTTTCTCCAGAAAGGGCTAATCAGCCGACGCGAAATGACGGCGGCTTTTATGACTGTTTCCGCCATTTCTTTGATTATTTCTTTATTGGCAGGATGGGAAGCGCTGGCGCTCTATATGCTGATATTTCTGCTTGGATATTTCTACTCGGCTCCGCCGTTAAGGCTGAAAGATCGTCCGTTTTGGGGGCTTATTGCCAACGGATTTGGCTATGGTCTACTCCTGCCGTTTTTGGTTATCGGTTTCTTTAAAGCGCCCATTGATGAGCG
>JAPLUS010000423.1 GCA_026397495.1 Candidatus Zixiibacteriota bacterium
GCTCTCCTCGCTTTAGAGAATGATTTTGGACGGCTTCCTACTGATGCCGAATTAGCCGATAAGTTAGGTTGCACGGTCGATGAACTAATGATGGCTATGGGAGATGTTACCGGTTCATCATTGTTGTCGCTTGACGAAACCATCTACCGCGAGGAAGATAATCATCAGGTGCCCCGCATTGAAACGGTTAAGGATGATGCCAAACCATCGGCCTTGGGTGATCTTGAAAAGAGTGAGTTGCGGGCTTTTCTTGTAACCGCTATTGGTCATCTTACCGAGCAGGAAAAATTGGTCATTGCTCTTTATTATTTTGAGGAATTGACCCTAAAGGAAATCGGCGAAGTGATGTCAATTTCCGAATCAAGAGTTTCACAGATTCACACCAAAGCGGTTCTGAAACTGCGCGTGATGATTCGGGAAAAATTCGCCTTTGAGGGATGAAAGTTATATGATACGCCCCGTGGAGCTTTTAGATGCATTATCTAAAGCGGAAGTGGCCGGAAAACTCAGCCAGATTCAAAAGGCCCATTCTGAAATGGAGCAAAGACAGGTGGCCACAGCTGTAAAAGAAAAGACCACCATTGCCGCTGAAAGAACCCACGAGACAGAGAAAAGCGATTCGGTCATTATTAATAAAGATAAACAAGAACAGGAAAAAGAAGAAAAAAGGAAGAATCAAGGGCAAGATGAAGATTCAAAAAAAACTCCAGAGGATGAGGACGTTATTCCCCCCCCGGAGCATCTGGATCTTAAAGCCTGAAGAGAGGAATATATGGGAATAGGATTTTCCACAGATCAATTGATTGATATCGGATTGAATTTGGGCGGCTTCATTGTCGCCGGATTGTTGACGGCCTTAATATATTCTCTGTTTTCCAGAGGAGAAAAGTCGCCGGTTATTGCCAATGCAATCCAGCCCGGCCAAGGGAAAAGTTTATTAAAGCCGACAAGAGCCCAAGATTCTCAGGGAGAATTTGAGATCATTGACCTCAGAGGATTGACCCAAAAGAATAATAATATGGAAAAAAACTACGATAGTAATAGCCAGTATAAGACCCGCAATCGTGAGCAAATTCTTCGTCAGGCCAGAGAGATTTTGGCACAGCGGAGAGAAAATATAGACCTAAAGAAACTCCTTCCGGTAACCGAAGGCGAAATCGCCTTTCTTAAACAAAATCTGAGTCTTCAGGGAGCAACAAGGAGTAGATAATGGCCTCGGAATCCCCATTTTTCCTAACTAAAATTGAATGTCCGATCTGCAAGACCATAAACGAATTTGAGACCATTCGAATAGGAGCTTACTCGGAAACCGATCGCGATACTGATTTCTGCCCTACCGGGAGACAATGGCGTAATCCACGCTATCAGGCCCATAACCCACTCCTATATTTTACGGCCACTTGCTCCAACTGCTTTTACACTCGCGAGTTTAACAGCAGCTTTAAGGATTGGAAAAATGATGGCTATTTTAAGACCTTTCGTCTAAAAGTTATCAAGGAACGGCACCTTGATCTTCTTGGCCGGCCGGAATCAATTATTAAAGCTGTGGGACACGAACTCGATCCCAATCGCTATCCCAACGAAACCGCCATCTTAAAACTGATTCTGGCCATAATTGATGAAACTCTAAATGAGAAACAGATGGGCTTAGATATCGGACGCTTCTATCTCCGTATCGCCTGGATATTCCGTGAAATGGAACGAGGTGGAAACCCCAATGAGCAATTGATCAAAGGATATCTTATTGATATCGATAATAAATTCTCATCGCTAAAAAGCTCTTTGGAGTCTATTCAAGAGAAAATAAGCAATCTTCAGCAATCAGTGACGGCCCAGTTTGATGATGAAAAAATATCGGCGGAACTTAAATCAATACTCTTTCCGATAAAAGACAAATATGAGGCTGAATTGGGTTCCTTCCGGGAGCTCATTCTGCTCACTGAGGGTAAATTGGAGGCCTTGGAGGCAATAGCCCAGGAACATCAAAAACTGGCTCTGGGTACCAGCGGTGATAACTCCATGGCCGGATTTCACAATCATCGTTCGATGTATGATTTTCTGGTTCAGATGGCCGCCAAATGGGATGGTATCCCGCTTAACCAAAAAGATGCCATCAAATTTGCCGTCAAGTATTACAAGAGCGCCTTTGAAGATGGGCGCGATATTGCCGATGGAAATCAGCAGATTCAAGCCTCTTACCTGATTGCGGAACTTTCTCGTCGGATAGGGGACTATGAGGTAGCCAAGGAATACTTCAATACTACAATACGAACCGGACAAGAATTTATTTATAAACATAAGGGCGATCCCAGCCGGACCGCCATGGCTCGAAGAGTATTAGAACTGGCAATGGAACAAGGCCGAGCTAATTTGGCTGCGGCCAAAACAAATGTAGTATAAATATGCAAAAGACAACTCAACAACAACAGCAAGACTCGCATCTTAACCTTTGGGATAAGGTGGAGATAATAGTAGGCAATGAATCTGAACGGGGAACCTATATCTCCCGCATCGAGGGTTTCAATAGGGATGGAATAATCATCGCCAAACCGGAATTTATCGCGGGGAATAGACTTTTGACAGCCGATGCAACGGTTTATGTTCAATTTATCCGTCCGGATGCGCTTTATAGATTCCATGCTAAGCTGCGGGGGTTACCGGCCCCTTCCAGTGGTTTAGTTCAGCTCTGCTCTATCGGGTCGGTCGAAAGAGTCCAGCGAAGGCAGTTTGTAAGAGTTAATATGCAGTTGGATTTGATGTATGCCTATTTGAAACCCCTGCGAGCTGAGGGAGAAGATAATCATTTATGGCATCATTCTTATTCGATCAACCTCTCCGCCAGCGGCCTTCTGATGAAAGGGGATGATTATATAAGAAGGGACGATTTAACACTGATTAAGATCAACAAGTGTGAATCACTGGGAATCCCTCGCCTAATCGCCGCCCGCTGCTGCCGCATTGTAAAAATAGGTGAAAAACGGTTTGCCGGAGTAGAATTTATTACTGATCGGAAACTGCCCAGATTTTTCTCTCGCTCTGAAATTGGCCTGCTCCCTTCACAGGTGAAAGAATTTACCGCCAATACGCAGAATATCCTGGCAAAATTTGTATTTGCCTATCAATTGAAGGAACGTCAAAGGGATTAGGGTTATGCAAAACGGCGAGATAATTGTAGATAGCAAAAATATCGATTACGGCAATTTGGTTGGTCGGGAAATACGGATTAGAACCGAACAATTCCCCTATAAATTACTAAGCACAAAAGTTCTGGCAGTAACCGATAATAATTTGGTCATCGATCGTTCGGGAGATTCAGGACGAATTAACCAACTTATCGGACATCAATGTATTGAGGTTCTTGTTGACTATAGGGGAGAGCCGATCCAATTTTAATCCAAGTTACTTATTCCCGCAACCGGCCGATTTTATATCCCCATCGCACCCCAGGTTCGGCCTCAGTTGCGGCGCCAATTTGTTCGTTTCGGCCTTTCTAAAAATGTTCGCTTGACATTCTTCGATGACGTCAACATCGGTTTTATCCGGCTTAGTAAGCTTAAATGGCTTGAAACCAATACTATCGATATTGGCGGTGGGGGAATGCTGGTTAAGGTGCCGGTATTTGTTTCGGAAGATGACTATGTGGTGCTTAATCTGGGAATAGAGGGTTTCTCGATGCCCAAATTGCTTGTCGGTCGCATCCGCCATAAACAGCGTGATGAAGAGAATCGGACAAATATAGGTATTGAATTCATTGTCCGAGAAGGAAACTCTCTTCTTTTGCCTAAGAGCCTTGTACAGAATCTTCCCCCTCAACTTTTTGATTTTGATGAACATAAGCGGAAAGAATTAGCTCACTTTCTCGGTGAAAAATACAGACATTTTCTTGAAGATAAGGAGTAATCCTATGAATGATTCGCGGGTGAAAATTATTTCAGAGGTCGAGGCTGATGATGCAATCATCTCAGTTAAATCGCCCTTTAAACTATTTGAAGACCGTAAAAGACGTTATATCCGACTCGAGGTTTCAGAGCCGATAACATAT
>JAPLUS010000122.1 GCA_026397495.1 Candidatus Zixiibacteriota bacterium
TATGATACTGTACACCCTAAGGGGTCGCTGACCTACAACTAATCAATTTCCGGCAGGAACTCCGCCATGGCGGACTGCCGGCGTCAAAAGGACGCAAACCAGGTTGTCGGGAAAAACAAATTGCGCTCGGGCCCCGCACCCGCGGGGCCGCGCACATAACGGTCGCAAAACCATTCGGGATTTTGCGCTACATTCTGATTTGTAGGGGCGGACCGCTGTTGTCCGCCCTTTGTTATTGGGCCCAGTGGGTCGACACATCGGTCGACCCCTACAATAAATATGATGTCGTGGGGATGATCCGATATAATAATGTAATTGTCAATTTTAATGAATGAAAAGGCGTGAGGCAGTTAACGTAGGGCAGAACCCCCGACGAAGTCGTGTGGTTCTGCCATCTGTGTTTAAAGCTCGCCGCGCACAGTATAATTATTCGGCGCGGTGTCAGGAACCCTTTCCTGACACTACTCAATTTCCGGCAGGAACTCCGCCGTGGCGGACTGCCGGCGCGAAAAAATTGACGTAGCCATTCGTGTCTTGATTCCCCGCCACGTGTAATTCTTCACCGTTTCGGAACTTCTTTTGGCTCCCCGATCAAGTCGGGGATGATGGCTTGAAGGCTTAGGCGATAAAAAATCGACCTTGACAGGTGGTTTTGGGATGACATTTATACAAAATGGGGCATTATAGAAATTCTTCTAAATGATATTGCCAATTTCGGCCAAAGCTGTATATTGTAAATCTTTTGGTACGGGTTTGGCCCGTCAGGTTTTGCAGAATAATTGAGAACATGTCATAAAACGAGGTAGTTTATGGTAGGTATTGTCGGGTATGGGGCTCATATTCCAAGACACCGGATCAGGGTGGAGGAAATCGCCAAGGTCTGGGGAGCGGATGCCCCAAGCTATAAAAAGGGATTAATGTTGACCCAGAAATCAGTCCCGCCGCCGGATATGGATGCGATTACTTTGGCGGTCGAGGCGACCAAAAATGCCCTAAGAAGAGCCGGGAATATTAATCCGGCCGAAATTGGAGCCATTTATATCGGGTCGGAATCGAAACCGTATGCGGTTAAACCCTCCGGGACAATAGTGGCGGAAGCGATTGGAGCGACACCGGAAATTCATTGTGCCGATTTTGAATTTGCCTGTAAGGCTGGAACGGAAGCGATGTTTGTCTGTCTGGGACTGGTTAAGGCCGGCTATATGAAATATGCTCTCGGGATAGGGGCCGATACCTCTCAGGGCGCTCCCGGTGATGCCTTGGAATATTCCGCTTCGGCCGGCGCCGCCGCCTTCATTATGGGCGCTGAAAATGTCGTTGCTGAGGTTATTGATACCTATTCCTATATGACTGATACTCCGGATTTCTGGCGGCGGGAGTATCAATTCTATCCCCAGCACGGCGGCCGTTTTACCGGCGATTCGGCTTATTTCAAACATTCCTTGGGCTGCGCTCAAGGACTTATGAAAAAAGTGGGAATGAAGCCAACCGATTTTAACTATGTTGTTTTTCATCAGCCAAACGGGAAATTCCCGATGCGGGTCGGCAAGATGCTTGGATTCAAAAAAGAACAGATTGAGCCGGGATGGCTCACCCCGACCCTTGGTAATACCTATTCAGGGGCATCACCGATTGGCTTGACCGCCACTCTTGATATTGCCAAGCCGGGGGACTTGATTCTGATGGTCTCTTATGGTTCTGGTGCCGGTTCAGATGGTTTTGTCTGGAAAGTAACTGACAGGATCAATGAAGTTCGTGATAAGGCGGTCAGGACCCGGAAGCTGCTTGATGAGAATTTATTCTTTATTGATTACGGCACCTATGCCAAATTCCGTCACAAAATTCGGAAGAATGATTAGGAGGTAGGCCAAAATGAGAGATGTTGCAGTTGTTGGCATAGGAATAAATAAATGGGGCGAATTGTGGGATAAATCACTCCGGGATATTTTTGTTGAAGCGGCCTTGACGGCTATTGATAATTCCGGTGTTGATCATATTGACTCAATGGTAATCGGATGTATGTCCGGCGGACTTTTTGTCGGGCAGGAGCATTTAGCATCGCTTCTGGCTGACTATCTCGGATATCGTAATCTCCCTGCCACGCGTGTAGAATCAGCCTGTGCCTCGGGCGGTCTGGCTTTTCGGCAGGCTTTCATTGAAGTCGCTTCCGGCATTTCGGATATAGTCTTAGCCGGTGGCGTCGAGAAAATGACAGATGTATCCGGTGATGGCGCCACTTATGCACTGGCCACCGCCGCGGATCAGGAATATGAGGTTTTTCACGGCGCCACTTTTCCGGGACTTTATGCTCTAATAGCGACCGCCTATATGCAAAAATATGGTATGACTCGGGAAATGCTGTCGGCCGTGGCGGTGAAAAATCATTTCAATGGTTCTATGAATCCTTTTGCTCAATACCCCTTTAAGATCACTAAGGAAGAAGTTGAAGGATCGGTTATGGTCGCGAGTCCTTTACGGATTCTTGATTGCTCGCCTATTACCGATGGTGCGGCCGCAGTCATACTCACAACCGTAGAGATTGCCAAAAAATTAGGCAAGCCCATTATTAAAGTTATTGGGTCCGGCCATGCTACTGATTCAATCGCTTTGCATAGTCGCGATGACATTACTACCCTGAATGCCACTACCATAGCGGCTCAACGGGCGCTAAAAATGGCAGGAAAGAATATCAAAGATATTAAT
>JAPLUS010000414.1 GCA_026397495.1 Candidatus Zixiibacteriota bacterium
GATATAATTATCAAAGACGACATGGCGCCATAAATTACCAGACCCCTTTAGAAAAACTCCAATATGTCGCTAATTTGTTACCGAAACCCTGAAGTAGTACACGTGGCGGGGGGTTCTTCCCTACGGCAACCCAAATAATACTTGATAATACCGAATAATCCGTTATTATACTTTTATAAAACCGTAATATTTTCGGAGAAAGGATAAATATTGACCATGCCTGAAAACCTGAAATTTTTCACGACCGCCGAGATTGCGGAAATATTGAAGATGAACCCCCAGGTCATCGCACGCAAATTGCAGAAAGGCGAGATTGTTGCCTATAAAATCGGCAAAGACTGGCGCATATCTGAAAAAGAGCTTCTGAACTGGCTGGAAACACATTCCAATCAGATCCAAAAAGATCCCGGTTCCGCCGTGGTGCGCCATTTTGTCCGCAAAGGGCGCCTGACTGCGCTTCCGGCGCAGAGAAAGAAACGCCGCTACCTGCTGGAGCATATTCTGCAGCGGTTTGAACTCAATCGCGTCTATTCCGAGAAAGAGGTCAACAGCATGATCGGTGAATTGTATGATGATTTTTGCACGGTTCGGCGCGAATTTATCATGTTCAAAATGATGACCCGTTCAGGCGGCAAGTATATCCGCAACAGCAGTTACCTTTTTCAAAAATAAAATAGAGTCGGGGTAGCGTTTACAAGGATACGCTTTCAAAAGATAGTTTCATAGATCGAAACCCCTTAATCCGCACTGTCGGTTCCGTTTCAAACGGGATTGAATACGCATGAAATCTCACAGATGCAACACAAATGGCAGAACCGCAAGACTTCGTCCGGGGTTCTGCCCTACCTTTACTACGAGTACTGCAATATGTCCCCAATTTGTTACCGAAACCCTGAAGTAGTACACGCAGGCGGACTGGATTCCCGCCGTCGCGGGAATGACAAGAGGATATAGACCGGGTCCATAATATGTCATTCTGTGCGCGGCAGTATTGTAGGGGCTTGATTTATCAAGCCCTTTTTTAATTGAGGTCGGTCAAATTCCAAAATTCCCCCATGAAGAATCGAGAAACCCGACAAGATATTTAAGAATAGGTAGCGCAAAATCCCGAAGGGTTTTGCGACCGCTCTGTGCGCGGCAGGCTTTCGGGCGTGTTGAAAAACCCCAAAAAAGAAGAGAAATATATTTTCGGGCAACAAGACACAAGAATTGTCATCCTGAACTTGATTCAGGATCCAGAAAATAGAAACATAAATGCAAGTCAGTTACTGCCTTCTGGATTCTGGGTCAAAACCCAGAATGACAAGTCGGGGGCGCCCGTCCCGTGCCCGGCAGGCTTCAGCCTGCCCGAGCGCGCCTCTTGGCCGCCAACGATAATTGCGGGGTAATATGTTACGCGTGAATGCTTTAAAACTTTGCCCATCGCGGCACACGAGGGAATGGCAAGATATCTCTTATATTGGCAATACCGGTGATATACATTAGAGTCCGTTCAAAACCCAGCCCGAATCCGGAATGGGGCGCCGTGCCGTACTTACGCAAATCGAAATACCAACTGTACGGTTCAGGATTTATTCCCTTAGATTCCATACTGGCCTTCAGAACATCATATCGCTCCTCACGCTGGGAACCGCCGATACATTTAACCGGAAATTCAAAATTTTCGCCTGATTTTTCCAATATCTTTATTGCTTCCGTGTAAGGCAGATGCTCAAAATCGGAGTTGATTATCTGTTCCAACGTCTGCTGTATGGTTTTATCAATCCACTGCCCGAAAAACGCCATCTCATCACGGCATTCTTCAATAGCATAGCGGAAAAGATATTTTAGGAAATCAGCGGCAATTTCCATATTATCTTCCAGCTCACAGAAGGCCATTTCCGGTTCAATCATCCAAAACTCGGAGGCGTGACGCGAGGTGTTGGAATTTTCGGCGCGGAAAGTGGGGCCGAAAGTATAAACATCCCCCAGCGCCAGCGCTACCACTTCGGCCTCCAACTGGCCCGAAACCGCTAAGTATGCTTCGGTCCCAAAGAAATCCTCACTAAAATCGATTTTGCCATCCTTCATTGGCACTTTTTTTAAATCAAAGGTGGTAATATGGAACATATCCCCGGCCCCCTCGCAATCGGAGGTGCTTATAATCGGCGTATGGATATAATAGAATCCCCGCTCCTGAAAATATTTGTGAATGGCATAAGAGAGCTTCGAGCGGATCTTGTTCACCGCTCCAAAGGTATTCGTCCGAGGGCGCAAATGAGCGATTTCCCGCAGGTATTCAAAGGAATGACGCTTCTTTTGGAGGGGATAAGTCTGATCAGCCTCTCCAATCAAATCAATCTGCGACACCTTCAGTTCATACTTTTGTCCCTCAGCGGGAGAAGCTACCAATTCCCCCTCCACTCGAATTGCCGCACCGGTCAGTATCCGTTTAATAGCCGGAAATGTTTCGGGATTCTGAACTACCGCCTGAAGATTATTCATACAGGAGCCGTCGTTTATCTCTATAAACGTTACCTCTTTGGATATTCTTATGGTTCTAACCCAGCCGAGGATGATCAATTTCTGATTAAGGCTGACCTTATCTTCAAAAATAAGTTTTGCAATTTTGGTTCGTTTAAAATAATCCATATATAACCTCCGGCGGCATTTATCATGCAATCCGTCAATAGATGGCATCGCTTCAGTCAATATTATCCCAAAAGTGATTTTAAATCAAGTCAAATTCGGTGGCTGCAATCAAATAGGAATTCTGTGGAAATATGGAACCCTTTAATCGTAGCGACGGTATAAGGAAGTTAGTCAGGCCAATCATCTATAAGGCCTCCATACTTCCCAACCTATTACCTATGGTACGCCGGTCGTCAATCGCCCGGCGTATTATATTATTTATAGCAATAAATCTATTGTTGAGCTTCTTCCACCAGTTTCTTATAGCGATTGAGCAGTGCTTCTGTTATCTCGGCAGATTCCGATTCGGAGAAAATGGAAAAAGAAGCCGTCAAGCAATCCGGAGTAATCAACACCCAACCATTATCTTCAAAAACTCGGATGCCATCAATTAACTGCCGGTTTTTATTGGCTGTGGCATTTATCAATTTCCTCATTACCTGGCCTTTCTTAGACCACGGACAAGGAATTTTGAGCTCGCGGCGGATATATTTTTCAAAACCCAGGCGCATTTCTCCCAGGCGAACTTTCTCCTTGGCCATCATTTCGATAATATAAATCGTTACCAGAATGGCATCAGTTCCCATTTGAAATCCGGGGAAGATAAATCCACCCAGGGTTCCGCCGACAAAATCTACCCCCCCATTTTGATAGGCCTCCATCATGGCCAGGTGACTATTCCGCACTCTAATGACTTCGACTCCATAATTGGCGGCAATCTGTTCCACTCCCATCGATGCGGAAACCGGCACAGCAATTCTTCGAGAGGGATGTGAACGCAGAAATAAATCTATTACCAGAAGTAGTAGAAGTTGGCTGTCAATAGGATTGCCGTTTTCATCGACGACTGTCAGTTTTTCCGCCCCGGGATTAATATGAAAGCCGATATCGGCATGAAGGGAACGGACAATGGATGATAATTGGACAATTGATTCAGCCATTTCGTCGGGATGCCGGGAAAACAGCCTGGGATCGAGATAAGCATTAAGGGCCGTTAAATTGATTCCCAGCTGAGAGAATATTGTTGGAAAAACCATACAAGCGCCGCCATTGGCATAGTCGATAACCACTTTGAATCCGGATTTGCTGATTATATCGGGATTAATGGACGCTAAAAAATCGGTTCGATAATTTTCAAGGACCCCCTGTGGCGTGTCAAGATGCCCTATTTCATCAATAGTGGCGCGGCGGAAATCCTCGCCGGAAAATAGCCGTTCCACCTTTTTTAACTTGGCCGTTGGCATATCAAGGCCATCGCCATTGAAGAAAATAATATCAATTAAGTGGTAATCCTGTGGATTGTGCCTGACATAGACTCCGGCTCCATAAGAGCCATTCCGCAGGGCATAACGGACAACCGGTATGGGCATCATTTCAAGATCATCGACATGGACGCCCGCCGCCAGAAAGCCGCTGATTAAACCACGTTTAAGAAGGCGTGAAGTATCCGAAGCATCACGGCTGGTTACAACAGTTTTTTCCGGCCCCAGGTAGGCACCGAAGGCGGCTCCCAGTTTGACGGTCATTTCGGGAGTCAACTCAGTCAATCCCAAACCAGTTACTTTTGACTCGGTAAAAAGCTCGCGATTCCATTTCTCCCCCCAAACCAGGGAAGAGGAAAGAATAGCTCCGTCATCCACTGATTTCCCCGGCCAGATTTTGCAGTTGGATTTCACCGTCGCCCCCGAACCGACTGAACAATCATCGGAAACAATGACATTATCCAGGAGCGCAACATTATCGCCGATTTTGGTCCTGTCGCAAATGATAGCCCTCTCTATTTTGGATTCGGCGCCGATCCAGACATCAGACCAAAGCACGGAATTGCTCAACTCCACCCCCTCCCCTATTCTCGTTCTCTGCCCGATGACAGAATCCCGGATAGTGACATTATCAGCAATAATGGTATCATGACCAATAATCGCTACTCCCTGCACTTTTAATTTCTTGCCAAGATGGACATTTTTCCCGGTCAAGAGGGTTCCCTCGCCAATCGTCGTTTTTTCCAACCCCAATTCAAGGTGGACATTATTGGCCAGCAAATCATCGTGAGCGCGAGCATATTCATCAGTATTGCCGACATCTTTCCAATACCCATCGACAATTAATCCATAAAGTCCCAATTTCTTGGAAAGCATCAGAGGAAATAGATTCTGCGAAAAATCAAAATTGGTTCTGGGCGGAATAAGACGGACGGTAGGCGGTTCTAAAATATAGATACCCGTATTAATAGTGTCAGAAAACATCTCACCCCAAGAGGGTTTTTCCATGAAACGATTGATACGGCCATCATCATCCGCAATAACAATGCCGTAGGCCAGCGGGTTTTCTATCCGCGTTAATAAAATGGTTGCCTCCGACCGTTTGCGGTGGTGCCATTCTATCGCCTGACTGAGATTAAAATCGGTTAAAAGGTCGCCGGAAATAACCAGTATCGTCTCATCGATAAAACTGTCTGCAAACCGAACCGCTCCGGCGGTACCATAATCTTCCGTCGGTTGAAGATAATCCATTTTGACGCCGAATTTCCGACCGTCTTTGAAATAATTTTTTATTTCTTCCCCTTGGAAAAAGAGGAGCGCCATCAAATCGTCAAAACCGTTTCTCTTGAGAAGATGTACCACATGTTCCATCATTGGAATATTTCCAATCGGAACCATCGGTTTAGGTATATTAATAGTAAGGGGGCGAAGTCGTGTCCCAAACCCCCCCGCCATGATTATTGCTTTCATAAAATATCTCCAATCCCAAATAAATTTATGAGACTAACCGGTGATATACCCCAACTCTCTTTGGCCAACCCAATATATCAAAAAGTTTTTATATTCAATAGCGGACAATTCAGGCAAAATTAGTCTTTTCTTCCAATCTTAAACCGGCTGTGGCTATAATACCGATTGTAAAAACGGAACTGCTCCGGGCGATATCAAGGGAATAATTGCCTATCCGATAAGCAGCGGGAATGATTAATATGCCGCCGACAAATCCAGCCATGGCAGCTCCTGCTATCAGGAGTAATTGATTCAATGATCATCCCTTTTGGCAAGAATCTCTTCAGCAAATAATATATCCTGTCGATAAGGCAGAATGGCCTTGCGATAGGCGGTGTCAAATCCAAATTTTGTCTCAAGCGCAATCTGATATAACCGTTGTTCTATATAATCTTTATAATGCAGGGACTGAGCGCTATCATCCTGCTTAGCAAGTCGGTAAATTTGGCTGATAATTGCGGCCGTCTTTTCGTTGTACCCCCCTCGCTTGATTTCTTCCCTTGCCTGTTGGGTCGTCTGCGTCAGCTCCGACTCGAAATCAAAATTCTTTTTCCGGATAAATCCGATAAAAGATTCAAGCCTTTCGAGAGAATCATTTAACCTTTCGGGGCCTGAGATAATCGCATCCTGATAGAGATTGGCATATTCTCTCAATAAAAGCGAGTTTTCGAGCCATAGGGGAAACGGCTCATCCTCCATCCATTTGAAATAATAATCGGGAGAAATACCGGCGGCGCTGTCTTTGACGGGGGATTTAGGATCATTTAGAAAGATATTACCTTCAAAATAGTACCGGGCCGTGGTCAGACGGAGCGCCGAGCCATCATAAAGCTCATCAAACTCCTGTACCAGCCCTTTGCCAAAGGTAGTGTCGCCGACGAGAACGGCTCGCCCGGCATACTTCATAGCTCCGGCAAAGATTTCCGAAGCCGAAGCCGAACCGCGATCAACAATGATAGCCATTGGCAGGCCATTGGTAAGATCCCGATGGGAGGTATAAAATTCCGACTGATACCACCGCGAGCGACCCTTAATCCCAACTATGAGATGCCCTTTATTCAGGAAATAATCGCTGACCGTAATCGCCTCACCCAACAAACCGCCGGGATTACCTCGCAAATCAAGAATGATTCCTTTCACCGATTTATTGCCGTTCAAATATAAGGAGTCAAGAGCCGCCCGAACATCCTCGGCCGTGCCGGACTCAAAATCAAGAAGCCTTAAATATAGGTATTTATTCGGAGTTAGCCCCGCATAAGCCAAGTGTATGAGTTTAAGTTTCTTGCGATTCAACGTAAATGAAAGAGTATCTCTCATATTATTGCGAGCGATAAATACCGTAAGTTTGGTATCAACCGGTCCCCGTAGAAGGAAGGTTGCCCGATATGGGGCCATACCGGCAACTTCGGTGGTATCCACACGAATTATGATGTCGCCGGTCTTGATTCCGGTCTGACCGGCCGGGCCATCTTCGCGGACCGACATCACCATCAAACCGCTATTATGCCCTGCTACGGTAATGCCGATTCCGGCATAGGCACCGGTGAACTCCTCGTTAACCCGGTCAAAATCCTCCGGCTCAAGATAGCCGGAGTAACGGTCAAGTTGCTCCATTACCCCATCGCGGGCAAGGGCCATCATCTGGCCGGCATCATATGCTTCGGGATAGAAATTTTTTATAAGAGAAAGGGTGAAACTGAGGCGGTAAGGATAATAAAGTTCTTTATCGGATAATATGTAAAATGACAAGACGCATAGGATTACCGTTATCAGAAAAAAAATGGTCAAGATCCAGAAGCGGCGAGTGCGGTTATTATCTGACCCCTTCTTATCTATCTTAGCTTCAGCTTCTGCTTGAGACAATCTGAAACCTCGTGAAAGATTACATTGGCTGTTTGATCTCCGTCGATGACCACTATTCGCTTCCGCTCCTGTTTGGCGATTATCAAGAACCCCCGGCGGACTCTGTTGAAAAATGACTTCGACTCCGATTCCAACCGGTCAGATTTTTTCTTCCGCCGCCGCAGGGATGTTTGGTAATTAACATCTATTAAGAAAGTAATATCGGGAACCGATTCCCCTACTGCCCAATGGTTGAGCTTATTTATCAACTTGATATCAAGACAGCGGCCATATCCCTGATAGGCGGTAGTAGAATCATAGAAACGATCGCATAAGACCGTGGTTCCACCATCCAGCGCCGGTTTAATGACCTTGTCTACCAGTTCCGCCCGAGCGGCCAGATAAAGAAGCAATTCCGAAAGAGGACTAATTCGATGCCTTTTATTAAGGAGAATTTTCCTGATTTTTTCGGCTACCGGTATTGAACCGGGTTCGCGCAGAATAAGAAGAGGAAATCCGGCTTGATGCAGGTATTTTTCCGTCAATCTCAGCTGGGTGGTTTTGCCGGAACCGTCGATTCCCTCAAAAGTTATTAAGAATCCTCTTCTTTTCATATATATATAACAGTAAAGGCGAACAGTTCTGTTCGCCTTCAATGTATCATTTCAATCTGGTTTTGGAAACTACTTTTTCAGAAGAGTCTTCCGGGCAACCTTTCTTGGCGCTGTTTTGGTCGGGGCCTTGGACTCGGCCGGCCGAGATAATGTTTT
>JAPLUS010000202.1 GCA_026397495.1 Candidatus Zixiibacteriota bacterium
ATATCTAATTGGTACCGGCATATGCTTCAAGGGGTTGCTCACCACTATGATTTCAGGTTTTCCACTCCTTTTGAAAAGCTTCCGGTCAAGGTTCAAAAGATAATTCTCCATGGCTCCGGACGGGAGCAGATTCATTTTGAATATCAGCATTCCAACGGTCGCGGCTCAGGAGAATATATCGGGTCGTATGAGGGGATTATCCCGCATCTGGAGCGCCGTTATCGCCAGACAACTTCATCCGGAATAAGACAGTGGATTGAGCAATATATGTCAATCTCTCCCTGCCCCGACTGTAAGGGAGCGCGGTTGAAACCGGAGGCCCTGGCCGTCATTATCAATCGAGAGAATATCGAGACGGTTACCGCCATGTCTACCAGAGAAGCGCGGCATTTTTTTGAAAATTTAAAATTGACCAAAAGGCAGGAGCTGATCGCCCGACAAATCCTGAAAGAAATAAAGGAGCGCCTTGCCTTTATGGAGAATGTCGGCCTAAACTATCTAACTCTGAATCGGGCGACCTCTACTCTCTCCGGCGGAGAATCTCAAAGAATCAGACTGGCAACCCAAATTGGTTCTCGTCTGGTAGGGGTAATGTATATTCTCGATGAGCCATCCATCGGACTGCATCAGCGCGATAATCGAAAATTGTTAAACACCCTGACTGACCTGCGCGACCTTGGCAATACCGTTATTGTCGTTGAGCACGATCGGGAGACAATTGAATCGGCTGATTATGTGGTCGATCTGGGACCGGGCGCGGGGAAGCTGGGAGGCCGGGTGGTCTGCGCCGGAGCGCCGCCGCAGATTAAGAGATGTCGCGAGTCACTAACCGCTGATTACCTCTCTGACCGCCGGACAATTCCCATTCCCAAAAAGCGTCGTCTGCCCAATGGAAAATTTATGGTTCTAAGGGGCGCCCGAGGCAACAACCTGAAAAGTATTAAGGTCACCATACCTCTGGGTGTTTTTACCGCCATTACCGGTGTCTCCGGTTCTGGCAAATCAACCCTGATTAATGAAACCTTATATCGTATTTTGGCTCGCAACTTCTATAACTCCCGACAGATACCTCTTGAATATGAAGCCATCGAGGGGGTAGAATATATAGATAAAGTGGTCGATATTGATCAATCGCCAATTGGCCGAACGCCGCGCTCTAATCCCGCCACCTATACGGGTGTCTTTACATTTATCCGTGATTTGTATGCGCGTCTGCCCGAAGCCAAAATGCGCGGCTATCAGGCGGGACGCTTCTCTTTCAATGTCAAAGGAGGGAGATGCGAAGCCTGTCAAGGCGATGGCATAATCAAAATAGAAATGCACTTCTTGCCTGATATTTACGTACCCTGCGAGGTCTGCAAGGGAAAACGGTTCAATCGCGAAACATTGGATGTAATTTTCAAGGGAAAATCCATTGCGGATGCGCTCGATATGACCGTTGATGAAGCTTTGACATTTTTTGAACATATCCCCCGAATAAGGCGGAAATTGATGACCTTGAAAAATGTCGGGCTCGGATATATACATCTCGGGCAGCAGGCCACGACTCTTTCCGGAGGCGAAGCACAGAGAGTCAAACTTTCTGCGGAACTTTCCAAGACCGCCACCGGCTCCACTCTTTATATTCTTGATGAGCCAACCACCGGTTTGCACT
>JAPLUS010000323.1 GCA_026397495.1 Candidatus Zixiibacteriota bacterium
AAAATAGTCAAGAAAAATAATGGTCATGTTTTATATGATACCGCCAATGGCAATAATGGATAAAGCGGAACTATTTCAAATACTGTCCTAATCCAAAAGAAATCTGCCAGCTTTTAAGCTGCCCGGCATAAGCCATATCTATCCTTAATACTTCCGCATTGGAGATTCTCTCTGTCCCCAGCCGGAGACCGACACCGATTGCCCAGAGCATATTGCCAAGATTAAAATTCTGTCCCCGGTGGCGATTTTGAGCCAGATCAAGAAACTGCACGGCCCCTAAATCCGCCGACAATATTCTGATTTTTGTAAAGCATCTATTTTCCAGATTCAGCCGCAATATTCTCTCTCCCTCGGCATAATTCCTTGGATAGCCCCTGATACCATTATTCTCACCAAGATAAAGGCTATTACTCCCGTCGCCTCTTCTGTCCTCGGAATAAAGAGCAAATAAAGCCGGCGTCATCCATAAAAGATGGTTATTAAAATATCTTAACGAGAATGCGGATTGTCTCCTTAAAGTATAATGCTCATCGTATCGGAAACTCCTATAAGCATCAAGAAATATAAGATTTGAACCAAATCTACCTGCCAGATTAAAGCCCATAGACAATGTATTATATAGTTTTTTACCGCCCTCACCCCAGGCCCATCCGATACCGACGTTACTACCGTTAATAATCGGAACGTCTTCCCGTCGTTCAAAACCATTTATTCTGGTAGTCTTAATATACTTAATATGAGAGAATCCCAATTGCGGTCCAATACTGTAGTAACTACTATCTTCGGGAAAGCTTATCCCGGTACCGACTTCACCGGATACTTTCGTTCGACTGAGGAGATAACCTATGCCGGTCGTGATTTTGCTGTCATACGAGCCAAAGCGCATCATAAAACCGGATTCAAAGCGGTTGCCATCAGTGTGGTTATGCCCCACTTTCCTGCCCCCTGAATAATAGAGATCCTCCCGTCTGATATCGGTGAATTGAGCATTATAGCTGAATCGAGAATCAAGCGAATAAAACGGCTTTTCAAGAGAGATACTTTTAAGACCAACCTCGGGATTATCATTATAGTCAAGACTGAGCCGATATCTGGTGCCCAAAAGACGTCTCTCCATAAATGATAATTCCAGATAATTATCTTCAGATTCTCGGAGAAAATATCCAAAGGAAACATATTGTCCATATCCCAGCAAGTTTAATTCCTCGCCTCTTATCTCAACCATTGTCTGCCCGGCCGTTCTGCTTACCGAGGGTCCGCCAAAAAGAGTCCAGCGGTCAGATGTGGTAACCTTCATAATATTTATGCTGCTGTCGGTTCGTGAAAATTCTATATCGGCATCCCAGAGAAAAGGAAGCGAACGGAGATTTCGTTCGGTCTCGTCCGCCAATTGTCTTGAGAAAATATCTCCCCTCCTGAGCAATAATTCTCTGGCTATAATGAATCTCTTGGTCCTCAGGTGAAGCTTATTGGCCATTCTGAAGATCCAATAATTATACCGTGCGGAATCGGTATTGAATATATTGCGATTATCAATTTCAACTGAGTCGATTCTTAGAGCGGTGGAATCAATTGCTCCTGCGGGGAGTGTTGAAAAAGTCCCATAATTTAGTTGCGGCAGGTCTTGCGAATCGGCTTCAGCGGATTTGTGTGACCTGCCGCCTTCATCTAACATGTACTTACGTGTCAGGTTACAATCCCATTTACACGGGATCGAGATCTGACATAACGGTGGACGGGGGTTATCAACAGTCCCTGCGGCACAAATTCCAGTAAAGGTCAGAAATATTAAAACTATTAGATAATAAACAACATTGAAATTGCTTACTCGTTTTAATTTATGGCCGGAGACTCTCACCATAGTGGTTAGTATAATAGTTATTTGGGGAATGTTCTAAATGAAAATAGGCGCCCCGCCTATAGCTGGTCGGCAATTTAAAACACCATTGTTCAACTGTCTATTGAGAAGATTATTTCGAGGACTCCTTTGGGGATTTTATTAGATCAAACCTGGTCGAATGATTAAAATATAGATAGGCGCCTAAAACCAGAAGGCCGAGATCACGAACTAAGAGCCCGCTAATACTGCTCTTCATATTTGAACTGACAGTAAAACAACCGCAGTCGATATTCAGACCCCGAAAAAGATTGACCCCAAGGGCCAGGATAAAAGAAATAATAAGAGCATTGACTATCAAGATACCGCCCCGTCTATAGACACCAAGAATAAATGAAAGCCCGCTAATAAACTCCAACCAGGGAAGAATCAGAGCGAAGATATTTGTCAATCCTAATGGAACCAGGTGATAGTCAAAAACGAGTCGTGCAAATTGTGCGGGATGGGCAATTTTGTCAAGCGAAGCATATATAAATATTCCGCCTACAAAAACTCTAATCAGAAGACCAATATAATCATTATTTATCAATTTCTGGAACCACATATTATTGGCCTCTTTCGGTCGGCAGACCGGCCTTTAGCCATACCGACCATCCGCCATAAAAGATATATACATTCCCATATCCGCGTGACATCAACTCCCGCCCCAGCATAAGCGATGATTCACAGGCATCGCCGGAGCAGTAGGTTACTATCGGTCGGCCTCTGGGAATAGTTTTCATTACTTCGTCCCAAAAGAGCTCATAATAGTCATAAGGAAGATTCACCGCTCCTTTGATATGAGCCTGTTTGAAATCGGCCGTATCGCGCGTATCGATAAAAATTACCTCGGAGAACTGGTATTTGGCGATGGCATCATTAAGTGAAATAAAAGGGGGATCCCCGGGTTGCATTGACGGGGGTTTGGCGACGGAATCAGAGCTTTCAGCTGCTGA
>JAPLUS010000466.1 GCA_026397495.1 Candidatus Zixiibacteriota bacterium
TTGACTACTTTAATTGAAAAATGGTCGTCAAAGGAAAGTAATTCTCCCTCTTTGATGCGACGCGTCGGATGAGCCAGCACCTGCCAACAAGTTTCCCCTTCATAATTGATTTCCTCCAACAGGAATAGCTCAACCTTACCACCGGTAGGCCGATGGCAAAAAAGCCTTGCCTTAAAAACTTTTGTATTATTTATGATGAGACCGTCGCCGGGATTCAGGTAATCAACAATATCTGGAAATTTTTTATGCCTGATTTCTCCGGTTTGGCGATTGAGCACCATCAATTTGGAACCGTCGCGCCGCCTGGCCGGATAATAGGCGATAAATCCCTCAGGCAAACAAAAATCGAATAAGGATAAATCCATATCAAGCCCAAGATGCCGCTAGGCGGCTAATTGTCAAGATTAATCATAGGATTAGAAACGGTCTGGAGACAGACCATTGCGGTCTGTCTCCAGATGAGGTTCACTCATCAATATTATCGCTGACAGTTTGCCCCTGTAATCTCTCTGCCATGGAAACGAGATTCAGAAGCTCGTTTACTGCCGGAGTACCGATTTCTTCTGAAATCTCACTGACCAAATTGCGGACATCAGCCAGTTTGGAATTGCGTGCCCAATATGATTGGCGAAGGATTTCAGCAAATTGGGCTGAGGCGGCGGCCAACCTGAAATCGGCCGAGCCATCTTGAAACCGCTCATTAAAATCGCAGAGTCTGATTCCATAATTGACTTCATTGACTCTTTCCGACTCCGAATTCTTGTAGCGGATATAGACGGTCGCAATATGGGATGAGCGAATTCTCTTCTGCAATTTGATTTCATAAAGAGCCGTTACTTGGAAACCCGCGCCAATTTCGCCGCCATCTTCTTTATTGTCGCGGAATTTCTCATCGGCCACATCGCGATTCTCATATCCCAGGAGACGATAGCTGCGGACCGTACTGCTGTCAAAATCGACCTGAATTTTGACATCACGAGCAATCGCCTGCAGTGTCCCGGTAAGATTCCTTAGGAAAATTCTCTTGGCTTCGGCAATATCATCGACATAAGCATAATGGCCATTTCCCTTATCTCCCAGCTTTTCCAAAAGGATATCATTATAGTTGCCCATCCCCACGCCAACGGCGGTTAGACTAATGCCGCGATCGGCATTGTTTTTGATTTGCCCCAGTAAGGCCTCAGGATCGGTTGTACCCACATTGGCTACCCCATCGGAGCAAAGAATAATACTGTTGATTTTCCCGCGGTCGAATTCCCCTCCGGCCATCGAGTAAGCCAAGCGCAGACCTTCCTCCAAATTAGTAGCGCCCATCGGATGAAGCCACTCGATAGCTGACAGAATTCTATCCTTATCATCAATCGATGTTGGCGTAAGAACTATATGGCCGCTTGATTCATAAGCAACAATCCCGATCTGATCATTTTCCTGAAGATTATCCACCAAAATCCTAAGGGATTTCTTAACTAATTCCAGCCGATTTTCGCGACTCATCGAACCGGAAATATCAATCAAGAAAACCAAATTGGCCGGTTTTCTATTT
>JAPLUS010000385.1 GCA_026397495.1 Candidatus Zixiibacteriota bacterium
GCCAAGGACCATTTTGGAGAGCTATTCAATAAAACCCAGTATAAGAAGGATATTAACCGTCTTCAGAAATTGAAAAAGGAACTCGCGAATCTACAAAGTAAAAAATGAGATTAAGGCCAAAAGTGTTGGTGTTGAAAACAATGGCAATCATATAAGGAGTTAGCGGGTGAATAAAGAAGTACCTATGGATAAAGTATCTCTATTAAGAAGCGCTATTAAGAGTGAGGAAGATGGCTATACTTTCTATTCTCTTTTATCGAAGAAGGCGATCAACCCTGAAGCCAAATCACGGCTTGAGCATCTTCGTGATGACGAAAAAAGGCACAAGTCGGTCTTGCTGGGGCTATTCAAGAAGTATGTTGGCGGCGGAATTGGGAATCTTCCCGCAAAAGGAATTGGTCCTCTTAATTCAGTTTTTGAAAAAGGGAAGTTGAAAAAGCTGAAATCCGAAATGGAGTACATTAATCTTGCCATAAAAACCGAGTTGGCGGCAGCGCGTTTTTATAAAGAGGGAATAGTGGCCATTAAAGATAAGGAATTCGCAGATATCTTATATCAATTATCCGAAGAAGAAAATAGCCATTATGAGATATTAATAGCTGAAAGGGAGGCCATGGCCGGTAATTACTTCTGGTTTTCCACCGATGCCACCTCTCCCATGGAGGATTAGTTTATACTATGAAGTGGATCTGTTCTGTTTGCAGATATGCGCATCCTGAAGTGGAACCTCCGGAAAATTGTCCGATTTGCGGTGCGGAAACAAATAAATTTTCCATAGTTGATAAATGAATAGCTGGGGGATATTTATGTCAATATTATTTTGGAGAAAAACGGGGATAGGAAAACCGGCTCCGGAATTTGTGTTGCCATCACATCTGGGAGGTAGAATAAGTCTATCCAGTTTTCGGGATAAGAGGAATGTCCTCATAGCTTTTTATCCCATGGATTGGACGCCGGTCTGAACTAATCAACTGCCGGCTTACGAACGCGATCTCGATCGCTTCGAAAACTGCCATACCCAGGTTCTGGGTATATCGGTTGATTCTATTCCCTGTCATCAAGCATGGCAGAAAACTCTGGGTGGAATATCCTTTCCTCTCCTGTCAGATTATTGGCCGCACGGAGATGTTTGTCGAAAGTACGGCGTCTTGACCAGTTCCGGTTTTTGTGATCGGGTGGCATTTATCATCGATAAAAGGGGTATCATTCGCGATATCGAGCATATAGGACTGAAGAACCTGCCTGATAATGAAGCCACTCTGTGGTCGGGCTATCATATTAACCCATCATTATCAGCGGTCTGAGATAGTTGAGTTGGGGGATGCCGTCGGTGATTCTTATGGATTATCCAAGATCGCCGCTTCCCGGGATGATGTCGAATATATATTTTTCTGCGGTGTCCACTTTATGGCAGAGGCGGCTTATATCCTTTCCAAGGGAAATAGAAAGGTCTATTTGCCAAATCCTTTGGCCGGATGTCCTATGGCCGATATGGCGGAGATGACCGATGTCCTGGAAGCCTGGGAAATTTTAGCAAATTTTGGCGGTGATAAGAGAATAATGCCGATTTCATATATGAATTCCGCCGCCGGACTTAAGGCCTTTTGTGGCCGTCACGACGGACTTATTTGCACCTCATCCAACGCCGATGCCGCTTATAAATATGGACTGAAAAGGAAAGAGAAGCTTTTCTTTTTCCCCGACCAGCATCTTGGATATAACACCGGAATCAAATTTGGCCTAAAACCTGAAGATATGGTTATATGGGATTTCTCACTCCCTTCAGGAGGCCTGACCGAAGAGCAAATTAATCGAGCCAAGGTAATTTTGTGGAAAGGACATTGCCATGTCCATACCAATTTCAAGGCGGAACATGTGCGCGAAGTGCGAGAGAAATACCCTCAGGCCAGAGTTGTCGTTCATCCCGAGTGCTCCCATGATGTGGTCGCTTTGGCCGACGCCGCCGGCTCCACCAGTTTTATTGTCAAATATGTCGAATCTCAGCCCCCCGGTTCGGTTATCGCCATTGGGACGGAAATAAATCTTATCCATCGTCTGGCTCATTTCCACCCGGAGATGAAAATATTTGAGCTTTCCGGCCAGATTTGCCCCATCTGTGTCAATATGTATAGAACAACCGTCAATGATTTGGCCTATTGTCTTGAGAATTTCGCCGATACCCATCCGATAACAGTCCCTGATGATATCAAAATGTATGCTTTAATAGCCCTGGAGCGAATGCTGGAAGTTCATTAGACTCCGCCCTAGGGCGTGTGTGTTGATAAACCCCGTACACCGTTGTGTCAGGTCTGCTGTGTATTAAGTCAAGCCCGTTGTAAACGGGATTGTGACCTGATACATAAGTACATGTTAGATAACGGCCGCAAGTCACACAAATCCACTTGCGCCGTCGGTCCGCCGCGGCGGATTTCCCGACGGAACATTCTGCAGTCAAAGTAGGTCAAAATGCCGAAGGCTTTTGACTTTTCAAATATAAATGTCAAAACCACCCATAATCGCCCCACCCTTCCCCCGAGGGGATTTTGACCTACTCAACTGTAAAGTATGTTATGATACTGTACACAGATAGGTTTGCCCAAAACCTGCAGGGTATGGTTTTGTGCGCGGCAGACTTTAGTCTGCCCGGAAATAATGGTAATGAAATAGTCTCACACGGTAGAACGGACTTTAATTGGCGGAACCGCAAGACTTCGTCCGGGGTTCCGCCCTACCTCTACTTTTCATTTGTCTTTAGTCACTTAAGTATTATTTGTGCGCGGCAGACTTTAGTCTGCCCGGAAATAATGGTAATAAAATAGTCTCACACGATAGAACGGACTTTAATTGGCGGAACCGCAAGACTTCGTCCGGGGTTCCGCCCTACCTCTACTACGAGCACTGCAATATGTCCCTGATTTGTTACCGAAACCCTGAAGTAGTACACGTAGGCGGACTGACTGCGCGTCAAAGACCTGCCGCAGCCGAATTTTGGAACTTTTCCCACACTCACCTTAATCTTGTTATATATAGTATTACCTCAACCAATTGTCATAATAATAACGGCGGTAAGATATTATGACGGGGTTGTTGTATGTCTCTAACGGGCTGTTGTCCGAGATCTCCGATATTGAACAAGATAGAGAATTAAACCGGCAGAGAACAATATAATCGAAATTAGCTGATTATAAGTTGGATGCATACCCCAAAATGAGAATATCATTTCACTCTCATAATATCGGACATATTCAATAGAATATCGCGCCACGGCCTCAATCATAAAGAGAAAAGCCAATATTTGGCCATCAAACGACTTATACTTCAATCTCCAGTAAAGAAAGAGAAATAGCAGTAGGCCATAGAGCGAGCTGTAAAGCTGTGTGGGGTGCAGATGAGCTGAGCCGAAAATAAAAAATGGTATGGAATCAACGGGAAAAGTCACACCCCATGGCAGATTTGTAGGCGTTCCAAAACAGCAGCCATTGAGGAAACAGCCGACCCGCGTAAAAATCAGCCCCAATCCCAGCGTGGGTGCAAAGAGGTCGAAAGTTGCTAGGCAAGGTAATCGCTTTTTTCTAATATATATATATGCGGATATAACCGCCAATATGACGCCGCCATAGAGATTCATCCCGGCCACGCCGATCTCACCTGAGTGGAAAGGATTGATGGACGAAAGCCAGTTGCCTCTAAATTCGTCCAAATGAAACAACACATAAAAGAGGCGAGCGCCGATGACACCACCCAAAATCATTATATAGGT
>JAPLUS010000344.1 GCA_026397495.1 Candidatus Zixiibacteriota bacterium
CCCGATTGAAGCGGCGCGTTTGATTAATGATGACCTGAAATCATGGTTTAAGTTCGATCCGATTTATTATTATCATCCCACTGACCAAGGGTTTTCAGAAATGCGGAGAAGGCGCCGCGGTCGTTGTGAGGATATGACCAATTTAGCGATTTTTGCCATGCGGGCCAATGGACTGGCCGTGACCAGTGATTATACGCCATTCTGGGCCGATGCCGGCAATAACCACGCCTGGAATGCCATTGTCACACCATCAGGGAAAGTCATTCCTTTTATGGGTGCGGAAAGTAACCCGAATAATTATCATCTGGCCAACAAGCTGGCCAAAATCTATCGCAAAATGTATGAAAAGCACCCTGAAAATCTTATCTTTCAAAAGGGCAAAGATGAAAAAATCCCCAGCTGGCTGGCCGGGAAAGACTACCTTGATGTAACCGCTGATTATACCTCAGTCTGCGATATAGCGGTTCGACTGGCGAAGCCGGTTCCTGATTCGATTGGCGTCGCCTATCTCTGTGTCTTTAACTCTGGTGAGTGGCAGGCGATTGACTGGGGAAGGATCAAGGATAACACCGCCACCTTCAAAGCGGTCGGAGCCGATATCGTATATCTTCCCGCCTTCTATATTGATGAAAAGATCGTTCCGGCCGGTCCGCCATTTCTTCTTACCCGCGATTCCGGTATGGCTATATTTAATCCTGATAAAGAACGGCTTATTCCTCTTAGCTTGATATCAACAACCAATCGCAAGCTTGAAGTATCCACCGATGGTATCAGTCACACCTTTCTTGCTCCCGGTCAGGAATATGAATTGTCTTATTGGGATAATAGCTGGCAATCGATTGGCAAATCTGTAGCGACTGATAAGCCAATGGTTTTTTTTGATGTTCCTTCCGGTTGTCTTTATTGGCTGGTGGCAATCGGTTCTCATCGGGAAGAGAGAATTTTCAGCATCGAAAATGGCTATCAAATTTGGTGGTAGATTGCTGAAATAACGGTTAATCTATCTTAGTAGATATTCAATCAGATATCCGGGCAGAGAGTGCATGATATCCGTTATTTTAGCCGCCGTATATAACTGCGGCACCATTAAGTTGAAAAGAAAAATGGCTCCTATCCATCTCCGGAATTGAAAGGGATTTTCCCGAAATAGGTGTAGAAGAGAGATTATGATAACCATAAAACCTAAAGTTAGCATGCGCGAAGAATCATAGGCAAATAAGAGTTGAGCAAAACTGCCGGCGGTAATTAAACCGATCGAAATAATCTGATCCCATTTCTTCATTTTCCATAAAGAGATCACAGCCGCGATAGGGAAAATCCAAAGCGCCTTAAAAACGGTAAAATACCCCAGTCCGATATGACTGTAAGATTGGCGGAGCCAGGCCAAAGGATTTCGCCAAAGAGGTTCAAGATAATATTGCATTGAATACTGAATTGAGTCATGCCAAGTAATCCAATGACGAAATAGAAAATAGAGACCAAAAGAGACTCCCAAGCCTATAATGGTATCGACAATACGGCGTCTTTTCTCGGCGGTCTCGCTGATTGAAAGATAGGTGAACCAGGGAACCAAAAAGGCAATTGACTCTCGATTCAGCAGCCCCAGAAAAAAGAGAAGGTAAAAAAGAAATTTTCGGGAGCGGAATTGCCACATCAGGAAGATAATCAGGTAAGTAAGAGAATCATTGTATCCGCCATAGTGGATGGTTGTCAAGGTAACCAGTGAAAATGTAATTGTCCCGGCTGCCCAGAAGGCATCGCCCGGCCGAGATGCATTTGTTCGGAAATAAAGATAAATTACATGGATGAGAATGGTCGCGAAAATAAGATTAGTTATGATGACCAGTTTTCCCCGAAAACCCAAAAGATAACTTATCAGTGATGTCAGAATCCGATGGGGGACACGGTTACTTGGGTCAAAAGCAAAAGGATGAGTGGCCATCTGGGCATAATATTTTCCCATGAAGTTACAGTTGCT
>JAPLUS010000357.1 GCA_026397495.1 Candidatus Zixiibacteriota bacterium
ACCCGGATATCTTTCTTTTATTTCCGGTGTTTCCCTTGAGGAACTGACAAACCGAGAAAAGGGATCACGCCACCTATATCGAGTGACAATTAATACCATCTTCTTTGTCATTGGCTTTTCATTGATATTCATTGCTCTCGGGGCATCAGCATCATTTATTGGAAAATGGTTTTTAAAGAATACAGTTATCTTCAATAAGGTTGCCGGTAGCGTCATATTTCTTCTCGGACTTCATGTCTCGGGTATCATTCGGATTAAAACCCTAAATTATGAGAAGCGGATTCATGCCGGCCAAAAAAGATTTGGGATGCTTGGCTCGATGGTTATAGGGATGGCTTTTGCTTTTGGCTGGACTCCCTGTATTGGACCTATTCTCGGCTCCATTCTGACGATGGCCGCCAATGAAACTACAATTGGTCGGGGAGTGCTTCTGCTTTCCTTCTATTCGGCCGGGTTGGGAATACCTTTCATCTTAACGGCTCTTTTATTTAATTATTTAATAGGTATTTTTGGATTTATTAAACGCCACTTTCGCGCCGTGGAGATTATTTCCGGCGGATTATTGATGCTGATCGGCGTGCTTGTCTTCTTCAACCTGCTTCAATATATTTCTAATTACCTGTTACAACTTTTCCCTTCACTAAATGTTGGGTTAAATATCAACTTTTTATAAAAAAATAATGCCATCTCTTGACTCGCCCCAAGGGGTTATTTATATTTACAGCAAATGAATAATTAGAAGAGAGATTTGCACCGAGATATGTCTCACCCGAAGAAAAATGATTCTGTTCTTGCTATCTGTATTCAAGAAGTAACCGAGGACGGTTCACAATTGAATATCGGCGATGGTTTCAGCCCGGAGGATATGAAATTCCTGCATCAGGCCTTTATTGCCGATACTCTCGTCAATGTTCTTGAATTGGGTTCAGTGGATTTTCGGCTTTTCTATGGCGACTCGCCGGAAACAAAAAAATCCGTAAATACCATTATAAATTATCTTTCTAAGAAATTTAAGGGCAAAATAGCTGAAATCATCTCCAATGGTCTGTGCGTGACTCCTTTGCCACAAACACGCTGGGGAGTCAAAATGGAAACCGCTTTTAAGCAGTGTTTTGACGACGGATATAAGCATGTTCTGTTTATTGGTAGCCGTACTCCCACCTTAAAGGATAACCTCCTTCAGATAGCCCTAAGGCTTCTGAAGCAGTCGGATGCTGTCTTTGGACCGACCGTCGAGGGACGATATTATCTGATTGGAATGTCGGATCGCTACCAAGTTGAACTCTCTGCTTTTGACTGGTACTCACCAAATATCTATGCTGAGGTTGCCAATAGCTTTAAGGAAAAAGGGCTGTCCTGGTCAGAGCTCGAAATATGGTATGCTATCGAGCATCCCGACGATCTGGAATACTTAGTTCGCGACATCAACCAATATCGCCTTGAGGGAGATGAGGTTTCTGCCAAAGAGACAGAATTGGTTCTGGAGAGAATAATCAATCGGTAGAGTATTATAATGGAACGGCAATTACAGAAACTGTGTTGGCAAAATGTGAAGGAACTTGTGCCTGCCAAAATCGACACTTTGATTTTTCCGGTTGGAACCATTGAGGCGCATGGCAGTTCTGCCCTTGGAACCGATGGTTATATCCCCGAATCAATGGCCTTATACCTGGCCGATAAAATAAATGCGCTCGTGGCGCCAACCGTTAATTATGGCATCACTAAGTCTCTATATGGTTACCCGGGTTCGGTGACGGTTACTGAATCCAGTTTCAAAAACTATATATCCGATATTTTGCTCTCCTTTTCCCATATCGGTTTCAGAAAAATAATTCTTTTGAATGGTCATGGCGGAAACAATGCTGTTCTGAAAGAAGCGGCCCAAGAAATATTCTACAAGCACAAAATAAAAATCGCTGTTATTCACTGGTGGGAATTATGCCGAGAGCTGGTCAAAGAGTTTTATGGCGAAGCCGGCGGCCATGCGGCCCTCGATGAAACCGCACTGGTGCAGGCCATCGATCCCGATCTGGTCAATAAGGAGTTGTATAATAGGGATCTGGCTTACTTTGTCCGTCCGGGAGCGGACATTTACCCCATTCCGGGCTCCATCTTGCTCTATACAGAAAACCAGGGATATCCGGATTTTGATTTGGGTAAAGCCAAGATATTTCAAGAAAAAATATTCAAATATGTCGAAAATTTTATCAAGCTTATTCTGGAACGATGGGAGAAGATTTAATCTGCTTCCTATCGTAAGCAACGCCCCCGTAAAATAGTATTAAAAGAATTCTATATAGGTAAACCGCAATCCTCGTCCAAAGGAATTGACATCGCGTCGATTATTAAGAAGATTTTCAAAGACGGCTTCCAGTTCAAGGTTTTCCGAGAAAAGCCATTTGACACCCATATTCAGGTAACCTCTCCCTTTGCCGAAATATTGAGTCGATTTATCGTCGTTAAGACCGGCATCATATTCTACCACGAAGGCTACGTCGTAGTTTAATTGAGTGTCAAATCCGATGAAGAAACTGGGGTCATCATCTTTATCCTTCTGATGCTCAGTCGAATAGTTTATTCCGAAGTGTCCCCCGACGGATGACTTATAAAAATAGAAGGATCGACTGACCACGGCGTAAAGACCTTTTGACTTATAGGCATATCGTTTCCATTCACTGCTATATGTGCCATATCCCTGCGACGAGAAGCCGACGGAAAAGTTTGGCAAATAATACCCCTCCTTAATGAGTCTTAGCTTAAGATTGAATTCTATCTGTGGATTCCAATGCGGCGAATTTTCTGCGACTATTTCTTCGGCTCCATAAGATAGGCCAACCATAAAACTATTGGATAGGCCGATGGAGGTACTGCTTAATATGCCGCCATTGGCAAAGACGCGCAGAATGATGTCGAAACAACCGCGGGGCAGAGTAGCTGCCGTTGGCGCATTGACTAGCTCCCGTTTAGGGATATCAAAGATTGATCGCGGCACCTCCTTCTGAGAATGGGCGGTACTCATCGCTATAAATATCAATAAAATGGTAATACCGGCGGTTTTTATAGACCTCTTCATCTTACCCTCCATATTATAGAGACTGCATTTGCCAAAACGGATGATACCTTTTTTACAAAGCATGGTCAATATAAAACTGGCATATGCCGGGAAAATGAAACCCTATATTTTTAAGGCAAAGAGCAGGAGTGCACGATGTTCGGATTAGTCCGACCATTTTTCATAACAGATAATCTCTTGAATCCTTTTACGGTCCTTTTCCCCCGGTTTCTCATCGGGATAGCCAATTGTCAGCAAGCCTACTAATAAGAACTTTTCCGGAATGCCAAGGAATCGTTTGGATCCATCGGAATCGAAGGAACCAATCCAGCAGGTTCCCAACCCCTCGTCAGTTGCCGCCAATGACATATGAGCGAAAGCGGTAGCGATATCTATTGCGGATGAGGATTGGCCGGAACCCATTCGATAATCGGGGTTGGTGGCAACTCCGGCAATAATTACCGATGCGTCTGCGATCCACATTCTCTCTTTAGCCAGCCTGGCTATCTCTTGTTTAGCTTTGTTATCTCTGATAATAATAAATTTCCATGGCTGAAGATTGCTTGCCGAAGGTGCCAGACGAGCCGACTCTATAATCCTCATAAGAATTTCTTCGGGAATATTTTTCCTTTTATAAGCTCTGATAGAGCGACGTTTTAGAATGACATCAATAAATTCCATTTCTATTTTACTCCCATTATATCATCAAGCAGCAATTGCTGAAGCCGGTTGGTCAATTTACCCGCTTTATATCTAAATGACTTTTCGGCTTGGATATTCACGACCGGCAAGATAAGTTTCAAAGAAGAAGTGATAAATATCTCTTGAGCGCTTAACAGATTTTTCAGTTTGATATTCCTTTCATAGGCAGTGATATTATTCTCTTTTGCAATTCTTAGAATATGTTTCCGTGTCATGCCATTCAAGCACCCCGCCGAAAGCGGTGGTGTATATAGATTGCCTTGATTAGCCCAGAATATATTGGCCGAACTGGTCTCGGCCACATTGCCGGCTCGATTAAGAAGTAGGGCGTCATCAAAGCCGGTCGCATACGCTTTCTTGCGAGATGTCATTTCTATAATGAAGGATAAGGTCTTTATAGTCCGAAAGGGGGATTTCTCATCAATACGGAAAGGGGAAACCATGAGCCGGAAAGGATTTTTAGGCAAAGAATAGTCGGTTACTATAATAATTATTCTTGGCTTCGTGGCGTATCCTGCCCAAAAAGAGGAATTCCCGGCAGTAAGGGTCAGTCTAATCTTTTTGACATTCGCAGGATTCTTCCTGACGGCGGTATCAATCCATTC
>JAPLUS010000264.1 GCA_026397495.1 Candidatus Zixiibacteriota bacterium
ATGGCGTCGTTTGGCGAGGGGTATCGCTATAATGTAACCGGATTAACACATGATCAAGAGGGTTTCCCAACTTCTATCCCGGCCGAGATTAAAGAGAAATTGGATAAACTGAAGAATAAAATAGAACGTTTTACTGATGAGATTTATAAGACGCGCACGGAAATGATGGATGACGCCAGGATTGCGGTCTTCTCCTATGGAACCGTTGCCCGCGCCGCTTATCAGGCCGTTAGGATGGCTCGGGAACGGCGAGTAAAAGTCGGCGCCATTCAACCTTTGACCATCTGGCCCTTTCCCGACGGCAAACTCAGGGATATGCTGGCCAATGTGAAGAAGGTCATTGTCGCCGAGCTAAATATGGGACAACTAATCAATGAGGTAAAAAGAGTTGCTCCCAAGCATACTGAGGTATTCTTCATGGGAAGATATGATGGCGAGGTTATGACGCCTCAGCAGATATTGGATAAGATTTGGGAGGTGAAATAATGGCTACGCAGGGACAACGTTCAGATATCACTCATCATTACTTAAGAGCCAAGAAGAAATTTCCTAATGTCTGGTGTGCCGGGTGCGGCAATGGAATAGTGATGGGCGCGCTCATCCGGACTATTGATAGAATGGGTTTGGATAAAGATAATGTGGCCGTCGTGTCCGGTATTGGGTGTTCCAGCCGTCTGCCGGTTTATCTTGATTTCAATACTCTGCATACAACCCATGGGCGGGCGCTGGCTTTTGCCACCGGTGTTAAAATGGCGAAACCGCATATGAAAGTTATTGTCATCACGGGCGATGGCGATGCTCTCGCCATAGGCGGCAACCATTTTATTCATGCCTGCCGCCGTAACATTGATCTTACTACAATTCTTATTAATAACCGCATCTATGGTATGACCGGCGGACAATTTTCCCCGACAACCACCGGCGGCGCTTATGCCACCACCGCTCCTTATGGCAATTATGAAAAACAATTTGATATTGTGAAACTGGCTGTCGCCGCCGGAGCTTCCTATGTTGCCCGCGGCACGGTCTATCATGTCCAGCAATTGGAGAAATTGATAGAGGGCGGTATCAACAAGAAGGGCCTGGCCATTATCGAGGCCTTTTCCAATTGCCATACCTACTATGGCCGAATGAATCGCGAGGGAGATGCCGTAGCTATGATTAGTTGGATGAAAGACCATGCGATGCCGATCCAGGCAGCCGCCAAATTACCTCCGGAAAAAATGGTTGGGAAATTCGTAACGGGATTGATACATGAAACCGAGGCCAGCGAATTTTGTGAAGAATATCAAAAATTGATTGACCGTCTGGCGGTGAAGGAGGAAGGCAAATGAAGGCGACTTCCAAGATTAAAAAAAGAGAAGACCGTTTTGAAATTCGCCTTTCCGGATCCGGTGGCCAGGGGCTTATCTTAGCCGGCGTCATGCTGGCGGAGGCGGTCGGTACGGGCGACGGCAAGAATGTAGTTCAGACACAATCTTATGGCCCTGAGGCCCGCGGCGGCGCTAGCCGATCCGATTTGGTTATCTCTGAAGGAGAAATATACTACCCCAAAACAATGAAACTCGATTTGCTTCTGGCCTTGACACAAGAGGCCTGTGATAAATACTATCCGGATTTGAAGGAAAACGGAATTTTGGTCATTGATTCGGTGATGGTAACGCAGGTCCCAACCAAACGATATTATGGATTTCCCTTTATGAGATTGGCCAAAGAGGAAATTGGACAGGTAATGGTGGCCAATGTTATTGCCCTTGGCGCTATTGCTGAATTGACCGATATTGTCTCGCGCGATGCCCTGAAAAATGTTGTCTTACGTCGAGCCCCCCGTGGTACAGAAGAGAAAAATCAGAAAGCGCTTGAACTTGGGATGGCGATAACGAAGAAAGTGAAAAAGCCAAATTAGTGGGAAGCTATTGCAGAAAACTTTACTGATAATAAAACCGGATGCCGTCGAGCGGAAATTAATCGGGCATATTCTTTCGCGCCTGGAACAGGCCAAGTTTAATATTCTGGAAATGAAAATGCTGCACCTATCTCCTGAAAGAGCGCGTCGTTTTTATGCCGTGCATCAAGGAAAGCTCTTTCTGGATTCGCTTGTGGAATATATGTCATCCGGACCGGTCGTGGCGATTTTGCTGCAGAAAAGTAATGCTGTTGCCGATCTGCGGATTTTGGTAGGCGCCACCGACCCGGCTAAAGCAGCCGTTGGGACCATTCGACAGGAAATCGGTTTAGACGTCCAGCAGAATTCGGTCCATGCCTCCGATTCCCTTGAGACTGCCACCGGTGAAATCTCATTTTTCTTTTGATCGGCTATATGCTGGTAACTGTCAACTATGGGGCGACGCGACTTACGCTTCAAGT
>JAPLUS010000069.1 GCA_026397495.1 Candidatus Zixiibacteriota bacterium
AACGATCATTAAAAGTAAAAGCCAGTTTTTCTTCACTAGCTCCGATAATCAAATTGCAGTCGCCGGCATACTGACCGCGAAGTAATTCTTCCGCAAGGGGGTCCTCAAGGTACTTTTGAATAGCTCGTTTCAACGGGCGCGCTCCAAGCATCGGCTCAAAACCTCTGCCAGCCAGAAATTCCCGCGCCGGTTCGGTGAGAACAAAACTGATTCCTTTATCCGCCAGCCGCTTGGCCACCTCGGCCACCAGAATATCAACAATCTGCTTGATATGGCTGATGTCGAGGGCATGGAAAATAACCACTTCATCGATTCTGTTAAGAAGCTCCGGATTGAACATCTTCTTTAGTTCTTCCGTCACTTTTTGCTTCATTGAATCATAAGAGCTATTTTCTTGCTCGGCGCCGAAACCGACTGTCTTGCCGTCCCTAATTCTTTTTGTGCCGATATTGGAGGTCATAATAACCACCGTATTTCGAAAATCAACGCGGCGACCAAATGAATCAGTCAGCGAACCATCATCCATTAACTGCAATAAAATATTGAAAACATCCGGATGCGCCTTTTCAATTTCATCGAGCAGAACCACCGAGTACGGCCGACGCCGCACCTTTTCAGTCAGCTGTCCCCCTTCTTCATAACCGACATATCCCGGAGGAGCACCGATAAGACGAGACACGGCAAACTTCTCCATATACTCCGACATGTCGATACGGATAAGAGACTCAGAATCTTCAAAAAGGAATTCCGCCAAAGCTCTGGCCAATTCCGTTTTGCCAACGCCGGTCGGCCCCAAGAAAATAAACGAACCAATCGGTCGCCGTGGATCGCCCAATCCGGCACGAGCCCGTCGAATGGCTCTCGTAATAGTCGTGATGGCTTCCTCCTGCCCGATTATCCGCTTCTTCAATTCTTCTTCCATTCGAAGCAGACGACGCGATTCTTTTTCTTCAAGGCGAAAAAGTGGAATACCGGTCATCTTGGAAACCACCTGAGCGATATCCTCAGCTTTAAGCACGACGCGCTGTTTATCTCTCTGTTCTTCCCATTCCTTTTTCAGTTCTTGAATTTTTTCTCTCTTAAACTTCAATTCGTCACGCAACTGAGCCGCTCGCTCGAACGCCTGATTTTTAACCGCCTTCTCTTTTTCTTCTTGTAGTCGGGTGATTTCATTTTCGATATCATTAAACTCCTGAGGTTTGGCATACGAGGCCAGATGCGCCCGGCTGCCCGCCTCATCAATCACGTCAATCGCTTTATCCGGCTGGAACTTCCCACTGATATAGCGGTTGGAAAGTTTTACTGAGGCTTCAATGGCTTCATCCGATATAACCAGTTTATGATGTTCTTCATATTTTGGACGAAGCCCTTTCAGAATTTTAACGGTATTTTCCGTTGAGGGTTGTTCAACCATTACGGTTTGGAAACGGCGATCCAAAGCGCCGTCTTTTTCAATATATTTTCTATATTCATTCAAAGTGGTGGCGCCGATACACTGCAGTTCTCCGCGGGAAAGCGCCGGTTTAAAAATATTACTGGCATCCAACGAGCCTTCCGCCCCTCCGGCGCCGACGATAGTATGCAATTCATCAATGAAGATAATAACATCCTTAGAGTTGATAATTTCCGTCATCACCGCCTTGAGACGCTCTTCAAACTGTCCCCGATATTTGGTGCCGGCAACCAGCGAGGCCATATCCAGAGTAACCATCCGTTTATTCTCCAGAGTCTGGGGAATCTTCCCCTCCACTATTCTTTGCGCCAGACCCTCGGCAATGGCCGTCTTGCCAACCCCCGGCTCACCAATTAGCACCGGATTATTCTTCTTACGTCGGGAAAGAATCTGACTAACTCGCTCAATTTCATCCTCGCGGCCGATAATCGGGTCAAGCCGCCCCCGGCGTGCCAGTTCGGTTAGGTCTCGTCCAAAATGATCTAGCGCGGGCGTCTTTGATTTTTTCCGTTTCCGTTTGAACGATGACGGTTTTCCACTCTGGACATTTTTTAATTCCTCATAGACTTCTTTATAATCGATTTCATACATCGAGAGAACCTGAGCCGCTACCCCCTCTTCGTCCTTAAGAAGAGCCAAGAGGATATGCTCGGTATCAATATCCTTGGATTTCAGAGCGCGGGCTTCCTGACCGGATACTTCCAATGTCTTCTTGGCGCGGGCCGTAAGCGGTAGCTGTCCCATGGTCATGGTGCCGCCGGCCGGTTGAACGACCTCCTCAACGGAGGCCTTCAGATCCTGTATTTCCAGACCAAGATTGTTAATTATATCAACTGCCCGCCCTTCTCCGAGACGAATCAATCCCAAAAGAAGATGCTCGGTTCCGATATAGTCATGGCGAAGCCGGGCCGCTTCATCGCGAGCATATTCGATTGCTTTGCGGGCTAATTCCGTAAACATTTCATTCATCTTATGTCACCATCCTATATATAAAATGCATTTTTCTAATTTAGGCTACGTTTCTCTTTAAGTTTTTCCCTTACCATCTCGGCTCTGACAATATCGCGTTGTTCAGCATTCATCTCTTTGGAAAAATATTTTTGGAGATGCGCCGGCTGCGAGAGAAGCAATATCTCATTAAGCAATGATATCTCAATATAATCAATAATTCCCATCGCGGTTCCCAGCCGAACTGCCGAAAGCAGATTCATAACCTCCTCCGAGGTCAGAATCCGGGCATATTTGAGAATACCATACGCTCTCCAAATCTTATCAATTATTTGATGGGAGGCTTCGCTGATGAGCCGTTGGCGTGCCGTCGCTTCATCTTCAATAATGGAACGGGTGACCCCCGTAATCAATTCCAAAATTTCCCTCTCCGAAACTCCCAGGGTGGTTTGATTTGAAAGCTGAAATAAATTCCCCAGAACATCGGTCCCCTCGCCATAGAAACCTCGTACGACTACTCCCATTTTGGAAATTTTAGAGATGACTTTTTCAATATCCTTAGTGATAACCAAGCCGGGTAGATGTATCAGCACCGAGGCTCTCATTCCGGTGCCGACATTGGTTGGACAGGCGGTTAGAAAACCAAAATCCGGGTCATAATCAAATTCCAGAAATCCGCCTACCTCATTGTCATATTCACCGGCCAATTGAAGCGCTCCTTCGGGATTTAAGCCGGGAGTAATGGCCTGTATCCGGAAATGATCTTCCTCATTGACCATTATGGAAACCTGTTCATCACGACTAACATAAAGAGCACACAAGTCATTATCCTGCATAAAGGTCGGCGACATCAGGTGCCGCTCAACCAGAAAATCTCTGTCGAGACGGGATAGTTCTGATGCCTTAAGAAATTTTCCCTCTCTCAATTTCTCCGAATGGCCAAAGGCCGATTCAAAATAGCCGACCACTTTTTCTTTAGTATCAGTATCGGCGGCTGACGGATAAATACACCCTGAAATATTCCGTGCCAGTCTTACTCGGGTGGAAAGGACTACCATACTTTCTTTCCCTTTGCCCGACAGCCAATGGGTCAGTTTTTTGGACATATCTTCAAACATATCAATTAATCCCCGGCCTTGGACGCCAAGTATGATTCCCTGAAAGCTTTCAATTTGTCCCTCAAATCAGCGGCCCGCTCAAAGTCCTCAGTCTCAATTGCCTTTTTTAGCTCGGCTTCAATCCGTTTTTCTTCTTTCACTGGAAGCGGTGGCTCGACACTGGAAAGCGGTAGTTTCCCCTTATGTAGAGAGGAGCCATGAATCTTACGCATTATCGGCTCCAGCTGAGGACGAAACTCCTTATAACATTCACCACAACCAAAACGCCCCTGATGAGTAAATTCCTCAAAGGTAAGGCCGCAGTGGGGACACTTTATATCGACGACCGGTTCGGTTTTCTGAGTAAACTGCTGTTGCATAAGGCCGGATAATATCTCCGCCAGAGGAAAAGGAACATTATCCAGCGGCGAATGAAAACCTCTTTTCCCCGCACAATCTTTACAAAGAGAAATAACAATTTTTTCGTTATTCACAATTTGTGTCATATGCACCGTCGCCTGTTGTTTTTTACAGTCTTGGCATATCATATATATAAATTCCTAATTCTTGCTGACTTCATGCAGAAGTCCATCCTCCATTTTTACAATCCGATGGCAACTTTCGGCCAATTCTTTATTATGAGTGGCAATCAAGAAAGTTACCTCGTGAGACTCATTTAACCCGGCCAAGAGCTGATGAAGTTTTTCTCCTGTCTTGATATCCAGATTCCCCGATGGCTCATCGGCCAACACAATCTCCGGTTTATTTATTAATGCTCTGGCTACGGCCACTCGCTGTTGTTCTCCGCCCGACAACTGCCGGGGTCGATGTTTCGATCTATTTGCTAAACCAACTTCCAGGAGAAGTTGTTCCGCCATAATTTCCGCTTCTTTTTTACTTTTTCCGGCAATCAGGGCCGGAATCATAATATTTTCCAAGGCCGTAAATTCTTCCATAAGATAATGATGCTGAAAGACAAAACCAACATGGTTATTGCGAAAAGCGGCTAAAGTGGCTTCGCTCATATTTTGCAGCAATTCGCCTTTCACCCTTACATTCCCTTGTGTCGGCCTATCTAACCCTCCTAAAATATGCAGAAGGGTCGATTTCCCTACCCCGGATTCTCCCACCACTGCCATCATATCCCCTTGATATAGAGTAACATTAACTCCTCTCAAGACCTCGAGAACCCCTTCTGAGGTTTCAAAATTCCTATATACCCCCATGGCAATCAGGAGCTGGTTGGTGTCTGCCGCATCCAATTTTGGAGACTCTCCCCGGTTTTAATCTCTATATACTATACTTATTTTCGCCAAAATCGTCAAATTATTTAGATAACCTTCGTAATTCCAGTAACTTATTGCCGGAGCACTTCAATGACAGATTGGCGGGACGCCCGATGGGCCGGATATAACGCTGCCAGAAAGCAAATCAATAGCGTAATCAACCCCGCAAAAACAAGATCAAGCAAATGAACATCAATCGGCAAATAATTGATAAAATATAAATCGGCGGGAAGTGAAATCAGGGCATATTTATTTTGTATCCAAGCGGCGCCTAAAGCTATCCCCCAACCACAGATTATTCCTATAGTTCCAATAACTAACCCATTGTATATAAATATCTTACGAATCGATGCCGGAGTTGAGCCAATGGTTTTAAGAATCCCTATTTCTGATCGTTTTTCCATCGCCAACATCACCAGCGTCGATATGATTGAAAAGGCCGCCACCAAAACAATTAGAATGAATCCAATGAAGAGCATTTTTTTCTCAAGAGCGATCCAGGTGAAGAGGTTCTTATGCAAAATATTCCACGGGACAATATCATAATTTAATCCAATGGTTTCCTGTATCCTTGAGGCAACTTGATCGGCCAAATAAATATCAGTCAATTTGAGATGAATTCCGGTTACCTCATCATCCATTTGGAAAAGTTTTTGGGCTGATGACAATCGTATATAGGCCATTTCCGAATCAAACTCATACATTCCGGTCTCAAAGATACCGGTCACATAAAATTTGGCCACCCGCGGTTTGCTGGAATGGCGCAAATCTTCACCTCGTAGAGAGTACAAAACCACCGGATCACCGATGAATACCCCCAACCGGTTGGCCAGGGTTACCCCCATTAGGATTCCGGATGCTTGCTCGGAGGTGTCAGGAAGGGATAAGTCAAGACTATACTCCCCGGCGGTAATATTGCGGGCGATATCAGCCACCCTTTTTTCTTCATCGGGATTTATTCCCCTGACAACGATACCATCCCCAATTGAAGCTGACGATATCGCCGCCTTATAATAGATAAAAGGCGAAGCCGCCATGACATTTTCGACTTTTGTAACTTTATCAATTAACTCACGATAATCGGGCATGGTCATAGAATTTCGCGGGAATATGGTTATATGAGAGGTTGTGCCCAAAAGCCGTTGCCGCAATTCCGAACTGAAACCGTTATGCATTGACATTACAAAACAGACCACGGCTACACCCAGAGTCACACCGGCGGCGGTAATCCAGGTTGAGAAGGAAGTAAAAAAATGGCCGGAGCGTAAATACCGGCCCGCTATAAATCGCTCATAGTACATATTATGAGGAGACTGATGTTAGGTATTTATGCACTTACTCTCCAAGCTCTATTTGTTCGCCATCGTGAAAAATAATCTTTTCAGCCCTTTTAAATGTCGCCTTCGTCGTAGACGGATAATCCATTACCTTGCCGCCTAAGGAACTTCCCGAATGACATCAATAGATCTGCCACTTTCTTCGGCGTGCCCCCCACCACATGCATATATATTTTCTCTGACAGCTCGTTCCAACGCCCGGGTATCTTCAAAGGCTTTTATCTGCGCCTCCGAATCACTTCCCTTTTTTCTTTAAAAAAGAATATTGTAATTCTTGCCGCTTTGAAAGGGTGGATCCAAATAAATCAGCTTCACGCCTTCATCGCTGATATGATGGCGTAGTATATCTAAGTTATCACCGTAACAAAGTTGACTTATCTTCATATATCTATCTTCCTTAATTACTCCGGGCGCATTTGCGGGAAAAATATTACATCACGGATTGAGTGGCTGTTGGTCATCAACATCACTAACCGGTCAACACCAAAACCCAGTCCGCCGGTCGGCGGCATTCCATAAGAAAGCGCCATAATGAAATCTTCATCCAACTGCTGAGCTTCCTCATCTCCCGCTTTTCTCTGCTCCGCCTGAGCCAAAAAACGACGTTTTTGCTCTTCAGGATCATTTAATTCCGAGAAGGCATTCCCCATTTCCAAACCGGCGATAAATACCTCAAATCTCTCCGTCAATCTTGGATTGTCGCGATGGACTTTGGCCAGCGGCGAAATCTCCAACGGGAAATCCTTGATAATAGTCGGTTGAATAAGATTGGGTTCCACTTTATGTTCAAAAAAGGCCTCGACTACTTTCCCCCAGTTGGTTAAATTATCGGAATCAATGCCGGCTTCTTTGGCTTTCTGTCGGACCGCAACAAAATCAAGGGAAAGCAAGTCAATGCCGATCGCTTCTTTAATGGCATCAATCATAGAAAGAATTTTAAATCGGGGTTCAAGGTCGATTTCATGGTTTCCATAGGTGATTTTATATTTTCCGTGCAAATCATAGGCCACTTGGCGCAGAAGTTTCTCAAAGAGAATCATCATATCATTATAGTCCGCGTATGCCCAATAGAGCTCTATGGATGAGAATTCCGGGTAATGCAGGCGATCAATTCCTTCATTGCGGAAATTCTTGCAGTACTCCCAAATCTTTTCAAAGCCGCCGACAATCAGCCGTTTAAGATAAAGCTCGTCGGCAATCCGAAGGTATAAATCAATATTGAGACTATTATGATGGGTTATAAACGGTCGGGCCGAAGCCCCGCCATAAAGCGGCTGCAATACCGGCGTTTCCACCTCCAGAAAACCGTCATTATCCAGAAACTCTCTGATTGATTTAATTATGCGGCTTCGCTGAATAAAGGTCCGCCGCACGTCTGAATTGGCTATCAAATCAACATAGCGGCGGCGATACCGAAGTTCCTTATCCACCAGCCCGGCATGTTTGTCCGGCAAGGGATGAATAGACTTAACTAGAAGTTCAAATTTATGCGCCGCTATTGTTTTCTCGCCGGTGTGAGTTACAAATAGTTTTCCCTCAACACCTACCATATCGCCCAAATCCAGCCGATCAAACAAGTCAAACAGCTTATCCCCGACATTATTTACCTTCACATATATTTGCATCTTGCCGGAGGAATCATGAATATCGGCGAAAATCGCCTTACCCATTTTCCTCTTTAGCATAATACGCCCGGCCATCCGGACAATTGTCTCGATAGAAACCAAGCGGTCAAAATCGCTCAGCGCTTCGGATACCAAATGGGTTCGCTCATACCGATAGGGATATGGATTTATTCCCTGCTCTCTGAAATAGGCAACCTTCTGCCGCCTGATTTCAATCAATTCATCAAGAGGAATCTGAGTCGGCCCGGAACTCTCAGTCTTATGCTCTGAATTTTCGCTCATATCAACGTTTTTTCCCTTTGGCACCACTAAATTTAATTCTCAAGGCTTCTGCTACCGGCGAAGGCACCAGACTCTTTATGTCACCCTTATTGGCAGCGACATCTTTGACAATAGTAGAGGATAAATAGACCCACGATAGCGATGGCATCAGAAAAACTGTCTCTACGTCCCTTACCAACTTGCGATTCATCAACGCCATCTGGAACTCATACTCAAAATCCGAAATTGCCCGCAATCCCCTAATAATAGCGCAGGCCTTATAGTCTTTGACCAAATTAGCCAGTAAACCATGAAATTTGATAACCCTTACTTTCTTTATATTCCCTAGACTGGTTTTAACCAGATGGTATCTTTCCTCCTGGGTAAAAAGCGGAGACTTGCTTTCATTGCCGACGACGGCGACAATGACATTATCAAAAAGGGCACAGGCCCTTTCCACCAGTGATATATGGCCGTTGGTAATCGGGTCAAAAGTCCCCGGATATACGGCTGTTTTCCCCTTTTTAGTCTTTCTTTCGGACATAGAAAGTTACCTCGGTCTGGCCGAATTTCCTATTTTTCAATATTATCATTTTGTCATTGGCAATATCAGCACCGGATTTATGCTCAATAATAAGGAATCCCTCTGCGCCAAGCAAGCCATATTCCAAAATGACCTCAATGATCTCAGACGGGGTTACTTTGGCATAAGGCGGATCCGCAAAAATTATGTCAAATTTCAAACCTCTTTCGTTGAGAAGACGACAAGCCTTGACATAGTCGGCTTCAACTATTTCCGCATTCAAGCTAAGCGTCTTCAGATTATATCCAATCATTTCTGCTTGAGGATGTCCAATTTCAACAAAGACGGCTGAATGAGCCCCGCGGGAAAAAGCTTCTATTCCCAGCGCTCCGGAGCCTGCAAAAATATCGAGCACTGACTTTTCCTCAATGTCATTCATCAATATATTGAAAATTGCCTGCCTTATTTTATCGGAGGTTGGTCGGATGGCCACGTTAGATAGAGTTTTGATTGGTCGCCCTCTATATGTACCACCTGTGATTCTCATTATATATCGACTGTCAATCCAAGACTGACAAAATATTTTGCCGCCAAAGAGATAATATTCGGACGGAAACAATCCGGCCTGAAAATCGGCAGACCGGCTTTAACCTTCATATTTTCCGCAATCAGGTCAGCATAACCTTCATCCGCGGCACTGCCGGCAACCACAATGAAAGAAAGAGGGGTTGAATATCCGGTATTAAATAGCATGGCCATCTGATATTGAAGAATCGCTCTTAAATCAAGCAGAGAATTAGCCCGCTGACCAGGATCAAGAGCGCCAATGATCGCAGTCGGAATCCAGTCGGCTTGCGGATTTTTGCCGTCAAAAAAGAGAGCTTCTGGTCCACCAACGCCCGATTATAGGCCACTGCCAGCCGCTCCGGTTTCCCGTCCAAACTATAAGTTTCCAAATAATATTGATCCGCCTGACTCAGAAGGGAGGATTGAAATTCAAACAGCGCTAATTTATGGTCGTCAAACGTCCGATCGGCGGGGATTTTAACTCTCTTTATAATGGTCTCATTTTCAGGTATAGAAAAATGGAGCTCTCCGGTTGGTTCGATGTCATTAGGTTCCCTTTGTTCCAAATCAATTTCGGTCAGGCAATCGACAATCCCCTGACCACCCGCCAAGGAGCAACCGGCCAGACGTCCTTTTCCGCCGGTTAGATCAAGGCCATATCGTCTCTGCTCGTCCCTGCTCGACCGGCAGGCAAGCGGCGGACGAGTCAGGGCGCTTTCTACCATGATCGCACCTCAAGGTAAGGCTTAATCTTGTCAAATAGCTTACGGCTTATCCCGCGCACTTTGGTAATATCCCCTATACCTGTAAAGCGTCCGGCGCTATCCCGATAATGTGCAATCCGCTCAGCCAGAACCGGTCCAATACCCGGAAGAAGCTCCAGCGAATCGACAGGCGAAAGATTTAAATCAACTTTAAAAACCGGCTCATAGCGGGTATCGTTATTCCCCACCTGAAAGGAAAATTTTAGACCTCTTTCATCACTCTCGGAAAAGCTTCGAACAAATCGGTAAGCGGATAAGGCCACCAGAAGTGCCGCAAGAAATATGACTCCCTTTAACTGCGCTGTGGAAAACTCAAAAAACCGATTCATATTACCGCCTTACATTTCCCCGCAAATATAAACATCCCGGCCGGAAAAGCAACCCCACCATCCCCTGATGCACAATTACCCTTAGTTTCTCCTAAATACCCAAGATTCATTGGTCAAATTATGGCCGGGATTAAGAAGATGGAGAAGCTCCTCCACAAACGAAGGCGAAGAATGGAAAACTTGCTTCAAGGAGCCCATATACCGGGATAAGCTGTCAGTATGACATTTCGGTGTCCTGTCACCAAAGACAATAATATAATTGATATTATTGAATGTGTCGGGGAATTGGGCAAACCTTTCCAATGACGGCCAGTCATAAATTTTCATCGGCGGGGGGCTGTTAAAACCGACATATGAATATGGGATTAGTTTATTTCGCTCCACCTGATCGAGAAATACTCCTTTAATATCCTCCTGATGAGAAAGATAGGCTAAAGGTTCAACCAATCCCTTATGGCCATAATTGAAAGTAAAAAGGGGCAGAAGCAAAAAATTTAACAGAATTGCGGCGATGGCCGAGACCTTGAAAACTTTCTGATGAAGATTTGAAATTTCATATCGGGAAAGCCAATCCCGTAATCCGATTACTCCCATCATGATAATCAGTGGAAATATCGGAATTAGAAAACGTTCCTCCTTGTGAGAAATCAAACAATGGACTGCAAAAAAGAAAGTTACCGCTGAAAAAAGGATCAGGTGTTTTCGAATAACCGCCCGCCTAAAAAAGGGTAATAAAAAATATAAAGAGAAGGGCGGTATGAGAACCCCAAAAATCAATATAGTATATATCCATATGGGCTGTGGTAACGGCGGCGCCCCGGCTGGAAAGAATACGCTCTTGAGTATATTCAGGGTGGAACGTCCAAAACTCCCCAAAAAAATGGCATCAAGACTGCCGCTAAAAATAATCATCAGCAATACCCCCGCGCAAAAATAGAGCGCCGGACGAACATTTTTACTCAAATACCAAATAACAAAGGGGATCGGCATAATAGCCAAACCAGTGTTGAAGCGAATCATCCAGCTCAAGCCTCCCAAAATACCGGAAAGCATTAAAAGCCGACCGTTATTTTTTCCCGCGCCCATATAGGCAAGGAAGACCGCGGGCACCAGTATATCGGCCGAAACTTGCTCTATTAAATTCCTAACCGAAAGGTAGGGCATCAAAAAATGTGCGGCCAGAATCAATCCGGCCCAAAGCGAATATTTCTTTTGGCCGGTTGACTCATATATATATCTATATCCAAACCAGACGACCGACAGTGACAGCAAAGCATGTATCAAGCGAATTAAATACATTTGAGAATTGAGGTGCTGTATGCCAAGCCCTATTTGTATTTTCATTAACGAATACAGGAGGAGAACATACAGAGGAGAACGGCCGATTTCAGACGATTCAACGGCATTCCATCTCATTAGTCCATCCGGATTCAGCAGTCCTGATCTGGCTCCTTCATAAGCCACCTGAACCGTCTCAAAATGATCGTCGGATGCCATATAGCCGCGCGAATAAATAACTGAAAAAAGACGTAGGATCAAAGCCAGTAGAAGGCAAATCCAGAGTGGATTTTTCTTAAGAAGATTCAGCAAGTAATCCTCACTCCTTCACAAGTACCAGAGCCGACCAGATGGGCGGCGAATTCTGAAGTCCAATTGCAATGGTTAACCAGAGTGCTCCCCATATTAGACAGGGGGGAAAATATGCAAGATAGCTCATAATGACGAACAATTAATCATCAAGGCAACTGGTTGTCAATTTCTATATTGTCGCCATTATAAGGGCGATATTCCGCCGGTGTCGCGATGATTACTATGACCGTATCAATTCAGAAAATTGGAATCGCTGCCACTTTATTCATCAGGAGGAGGTGCCGATGGGGTCGGCCCCAATATCTGCTGTACCAACGGATCGCCCCGGTTCACCTTGTATGAGGCGAACATCTCGGTCGCCTTCTGAATATCCAAGACACGTCTCTTTTCAAAGAGGACCTGTATTAGTTTTCTGTATCCATAAGGGCTATTTGGGTCGGCATTAAACGATTCCCAAAGCAAATCTATAGCCTCTTCCTCTTTACCGCGATAGTATTTGGCCAATCCCAAATCCTGGGTATAGAACATACTGGAAGGATTTTTCTGATGAAGAAGAGTTAAAGTAGTTTCCATCTTTTCCAGAACATTATTGGCCCTGACGGTATCACCTTCTTTCTTGTACATTTGGAAAAGAGTCAAATAGGTCTGATAGAACTCGGGGTACCTATCAACTATAAACCAAAGTATTTCTTTGGCCCGTTCCGGCTGATTAGTTCTCTGAAATTCATCGGCAATCCGGAGGGCATTGAATCCATAGACCATCATCACACCGGAAGCATTTTCATCGCGGAAAATAGTAGGATCATTAAGACCGTCAAATCGGAAAACCTTGGTAAATAACCGATATCCGTTTTCAGCATCAATCTTTCTTTCCGGCGGATTTTTCACCAGTTTATAGAGAACGCCATCGGCCACAACCATATCGCGCAATTTTAAAGGAGATTGAGCATAGGGTTCAGAGGAAAAATATATCGGGCATTTCCAGTTATTGCTCAGGACAATATCGTCAACCATCATATCTTGCAGGCGAAGGATTCTATCTTCATAAGGCATCGGCACCAGATAAGTATTACGTTTACGGGCGCGATCATAAAACATTTCCTTCGGACGCTGGATAGGGCGTCCGTCATAATCATAGTTGTGCCATACAATTTGATCGTCCGTCAAAGAGGTCGGAACATGATACTGGTTTTTCATCTGGGCGACATACCAGTCGGTATTAAGAAGCGACAGGTTGACTATCCGAACATCTTTTCTGAAATTATAACTTTCCTGAAGACACCATAACGGGAAAGTATCATTATCGCCGGAAGTAAAGAGAAGGGCATCCTTTTCACAGTTGGCCAGCATATTGTAGGCATATATATAAGGGTAATAGTTGCGTGAACGGTCATTGGGGAAATAGTTTTGAGCCAGCGCCAAGGTCGGCAGAAAAACCAGAAGTGACATAACCGCCAGGGCCGGTTTCTGATATTTCGCAAATTTAATGTTGGAAGTTTTATCCCTTACCAGTTCCATTAAAGCCGCCACTCCCAGACCGAGCGCCAGACCAAAATAGAGGTAGGCCGGGGTAAAGAAATAGTCTCGATTTCTCACTTCCTGATAAGCATCGCCGGTGACCGAATTATACTTGATGCCATCGGCGAAATTCATATATAAAACGAGCCCCACCGAGGCCAATATCAGAAATATCATAAACGGTAAACCGATTTCCACCTTCTTGCGCATTGAGAAATAGGCTCCAAACAAGCCGATTATGAGAAGCAGACTAAATATTTTGGGAGAACTGTATTGCTCCTCAAAGTAGCTCCAGAAACCCATATTGGCATGCCGACCAAATTGATGAGTCCAAGTGCCCCGTCGTTCGAACATTCTTGCCACCATTGATTGATGACCATATTGCTTGCGATCCATAAAATTGGCGAAAGTCTGAAAGTCCTTTGAGGTCTTGTTTTCGTCAATTCTGGGATTAAGTCCCGAGCGGATAGGTACAAATAAATGAAATGAAAAACCAATTACAGCCAGAAGAATGATAGTAAGCCCTGTTTTCCAATTTGATTCTCTGGCAAAATAGGCCCAGATTAAAATGAGGATGGTGCCGCCAATAACACCAAATAAAAACTCGTAAAAGCCCATCATAATCATTGAAAAAGCGCCAATACCTATCAGGACCGGCCAATTTATATGCTTATAAACCATTAAAACCACTGGAACTAACAACAAAACGGAGATGGCGATAAAAGCGGCGAAATCCCCGCGACCATCACAGACGGCAAATACCGCCAGAAGCTCGGCCACAAAGAAACTGCAGAGGATAATCCAAACTTTTGTCGGGGCGTCTTTTTTTAAAATAAAAAATAGGGCCACGACCGGCATAATCAAAAATGTCATCAAATGGGCGGCCACGGCCAACATCCCCAGATAACAGACAAACATTATCATTCGTTCGCCTTGGGTTGTGCCGCGAACTTCATAGTACTTCAGAAGCAACCAGAGAATCATCACCATCAACATCATCGAAATACCAAAAACCTCGGCCTCAACCGCATTACCCCAGTGAGTGAAAGAAAAGGCCATAAAGAAGGCACCGACAATTCCGCCTACGTACGCAATGACTCTTTTCCACCCGGAGAAATCAGAATCTTGATACCAAAACTTTATCATCCGGACAGCCGCCAGATATCCAAAAAAAGGAACCATAGCCGAGGTTGTCACCGAAATTAAATTGACTCTGAAACTGATATCAGAGGCGATCGGGAGAATCGAGAAAATCCGGCCCAAAACGACAAACATAGGCCAGCCCGGCGGATGCGGGATACCCAAAATACAAGCGCTGGCAATAAACTCTCCGCAGTCCCAGAAAGATAGCGTCGCCGCCATAGTCAGACGATAGATAATAAGAGTAAATAAAAGGACAAAAGCCGCAATTATGGCATTAATCTTATCGAATTCATTCTTCGCCTTAACCGCCCGAGTTTCCAAATCTCCTCCTAAAGCTCAAAAGGGATACTTCCGATATATTGTATAAATCCGAACCGTCAAAGTTCGACATTTTTTGGCACAAATATAAGAAGATAAATGTAAATGACAATATAATTTTATAACCTTAAGTCTTCGCAATTTAGAGAATTTGGAGGTTAAATGTTTATCTGGTGCACAGTTTTATTCCTTTTGGGAATTGCCGCCTTTATGGACACGATTTTCAATTATGGTGAAATTTTTCGTCAAATTAACTCCGTTCTTTTCATGCTGATTTCATTAGGGCTCCTGATTCGTACGACAACCAAGATCAAAGCCAAGAAGATTGAAAATTATGAAAGGAGAATTGAAAATCTGGAAATCCGTCTGAGAACCCTGCAATTAGAGAAGGAACGGGTACCGGCCGATTTCTAAAGACTATTCGATTGGCCGATACTTTTCCAATCCTTGCGGTTTCTCTTTGATCTCATTCATTAAATGATTGGGGTTCGAATTTATTCAATAGTCGCTTACAATCTCCATCATATTCTAAATATCCATCGATCAACACAAACCATCATTTTTATAACTTAGACCGCCACTCAATAAATATCCCCGTTGCCTGATATTTGGCTCAAAATTGTAGTAGAACGAGAGGCGTAAGCCAAATTGGTTCATCAACTTCTCTTCGGGGCTTGAAATAATTCTCTGATAATTAAGGGGCGACGATGAAAAACCGATTTAACCAAAGATAGTTCCATATAGTGATCCCGCCGCAGACACGACATATCCCAGTTAAGATCGGCGGTAAATTCAAAAGTATTGAGGGAAACAATTTGCAAAGTTTGCCCCCGATTCCGCCTGGTATCATCAATATTTGTATAACAGGATATTTCATTGGTGATTGGATAAAAGCCGAGGTGCTTGCCATTGAAAGTCGGCATGGCTGAAATATCACACGGGAAGACGGCAATCGCCAAAATTGCGAAAAGCATAATAGGAAAAAGCTTCATTTATGATTTCTCCTTAAATCGATTTCCTGAATATTGAAAGATAATAATACTCATATTGCTTAGGAGCAAGCTCGGGTAGCTCAAAACTCTTGTGATTTAAGCGATATTTTCCACACATTAAATATCTCATCCGCCATGACACCTAAAAGAAAGGGTGTGCCATCGATATTCTACTTGCCTTTACACCTTCAAGTGTGGAAATGATTTTTTGAAAGCCGCCGGGATTATTGGCTATAAGACTTGATTGAAAAAACTTAAAGATTTAACTTATCAATGTGAAAGAAATTTTGAAACATTTTTGGTCGGGTTGGAAACGTCTGGCGCGTGTCTTCGGCGCCATACAGGCCGAAATTATCTTGTTCCTGTTTTATTTTCTAATCTTCACCCCTTTCGGATTAATGTTGAAAATATTCCGCTACGATCCGCTTCATCGACGACTGAAAGGTATCGGCAATTGGCAGGATACACAAATTGGGTCATTTGACAAAGAACGCGCCAGGCATCAGAGTTAACATCTATGAATATTCTTGGTATCTCCTGTTTCTATCATGATGCGGCCGCGGCTCTGGTACGCGATGGTATTCTTAAGGCGGCGGCTCAAGAAGAACGATTCACCGGCCAAAAGCACGATCCCGATTTTCCGACTAATGCTATTTATTTCTGTCTGGAAAAAGAGAATCTCGAAATATCGCGCCTTGACGCCATCGTCTTCTACGATAAACCCTTTACCAAATTCGACCGTATTCTCCAAGGTTATCTTCAGACTGTACCGATGTCCTATGCCGCCTTTCGCAAAGCGGCGCCAATATGGATGAAACAGAAATTGTGGCTTCCTTCTATTATCAAAGAGGAATTGCAATATAACGGCCCGATTTATTTTGTTGAGCATCATCTCTCTCACGCCGCCGGAGCTTATTATACCTCGCCCTTTGAAAGCTCCGCCATTTTGACAATTGATGGCGTCGGCGAATGGGCCACCGCTTCTATT
>JAPLUS010000186.1 GCA_026397495.1 Candidatus Zixiibacteriota bacterium
GTTGTGTCAGGTTTTGAACCCGCGTAAATGGGATTGTGACCTGACACGCAAGTAAATGTTAGATAACCCGGTACCCCATCCAACGGATGGGAAATTTTGTATAACCTGCTCGGCATCGATTTTGATCCCCCCGACCCTATATCCCAAATGTCGATTTATCTTGATGTATCAAATTTATGATTTAATCCCCGGCATATCAGCACTAATGCTTAATCCCATCCGTTGGGGCTTGTTGAAAAAGCCTCAAAGAAGGGAAAAGTGCACTTCTTGGAAAAAAGTCATGGGAATTGTCATCCCCGACTTGATCGGGGATCCAGAAAAAAGAAATATAAGAGCAAGTCAGTTACTACGTTCTGGATTCTCCCGCTTAAGCGGGGGAATGACAGGTTGGGTGTTATCACCAGTCATGACAAAATATATTGTTATAGCATGCACTTTTTCAACACTCCCGTTGGATGGGTTACCAGATATTTGACCGTAGTAATTTACTTAGGCAACGCAACTTGCGATTGCTATATTCCGTAATAACAATTAAGCACTGGAAAATGGAATGAAGAATTTACTCGCCTTCATGTTGGCTCCTTGCCACCGCGAACTACTGTTCTGGGCGGCGGCACTGACGGCTCCGGTCTTTATTGACCCAATGAAGCCACATTTTTCATTCTGTCTTTTCAAAAATATCGGAATTGATTTCTGCCCCGGCTGCGGATTGGGAAGAGCGATGGCCCTTTTCTATCGCGGCGACATTGCCGGCTCTTTTTTATGTCATCCGCTGGGGATAATTGGGGTCGGGGTAATATTATTTAGAATAATAACGCTTATATATAAAGCGCCGGGTTTGACCGGCCTTAGAATGGGAGAATATCATGGCTGACCTTTATCAGTTACTACCGGAATTGCAGGGGGACGAAATGATCTTTGTGAGCGGTCTGCTTAAAAATGTCGATGAGGAAACCGCCCGCCGCTTCGCAACCGTATATCGCTCGCGAAGAAAGGAACCTCAAACCGTCCTTCTGATGTCATTGGTCGGTTTTGTGGGGGTGGCCGGTGTACATCGTTTCTATCTGGAGCATATCGGACTCGGCCTGCTCTATCTATTTACCGCCGGCATTTGCTTTATCGGGACGATCATTGACCTTATTAATCATAAAAGTCTGGCTTTTCAATACAATCAGAAAAAGGCACAGGAAGTGCTTTATATGATTAAAGGTTCTGTTTGAGGCCGAACCGGGATTTATTTGGAGTCTTAAATCTTAACTATCATACAGGAATTTCTTAAATATGTCTTTGACCTCGTGGATAAAGGAATTTCCCGGAGCCATAACTGTCTGCAATGCCGACGGTATCATTCTGGAAATGAATGACAAAGCTGTTGAAACTTTTCAGAAGGATGGCGGGGTCAATCTGGTCGGCAAAAATCTTTTTGATTGTCACCCTGAGCCGGCTCGCAGCAAATTGCGCGATTTGATGAGTTCGAGAAAAGTCAATTGCTATACGATCGAAAAAAATGGGATCAGGAAAATGATATATCAAACACCCTGGTATAATAATGGTCATTTTGGCGGTCTGATTGAAGTCTCATTTGAAATTCCAATCAATATGCCGCATTTTATAAGAAGCTGATTCAATCCTTCGAATATTTAGCGACTTCCAATTTTGTAAGAAAAACCTGTAAATCAACAACAGGTTCGATTTCATATTCAAACATCTGACAGTATTTCTCCGCTATAATTTTGTATATCCGTTCCATATCAATATCTTTGCCGAGGATACTCTTCAGGGAACCTACCGCATATTGAGTTATCCCGCAGGGAATAATAAGGTCGAAATATTCAAGTTGCGGCGAGATATTTAGAGCCGCCCCATGATAAGCAACCCATTTCGATACCGCGACCCCAATGGCAGCCACTTTCTTATTATCAACCCAGACTCCCGTCATTCCCGGTTTGGTGTCTGCTTCCAATCCCAGTTCATGAAAGATGGCGATGATGAGATGCTCCATGCTGCGCAGGTATTTGTGTAAATCGCGTCCCCGGGATTCAAGATTAATAATCGGATAGATTACGGCTTGGCCCGGCCCATGAAAGGTTATATCTCCGCCCCGCTCTATTTCATAAAGATCAATATGGCGCTTGCGTAATTCTTCGGAGGAAACCAGAAGATTCTTTTTAGATGTGCCACGCCCCATGGTAATCACGGGTTTATGTTCGGTGAGAATAAGCGAATCAGGGATCTTCTCTTGATATCTTAGCGCAACCAGCTTTTTCTGAAGCTCCCAAGCGTCTTGATATCTTGTTTGTCCCGGCTTGATAACCAGAAGCTTCTGTCGGCCATATTGATTCAATAATTTCCCCGGTAAATAATTTTTTTAGTAATGGCCCCAATATACTTCATACCGCCTTTGGGTCAAGCCCTTGTGAATAGAAGCTCGACCAATCGCGATAGTATTTGTAACATGTTGTATCGCAGCAATATGCAGACACTTCAATTTATGAAGAGAATCGGGATTAAAGATAAAGGTTAAAGTAATATTTTAAGATGCCGAAGGAAAATGGGGACTTAGGGTCATAGAACTACATCGAATCTTAACCCTGGGGAAATAGGAATTTGGGTTAAATAACCTAAAGACAGCAGAATTTTAAATAAAAAACGTTTTTTTCTTGACAATATAAGAAAAGACGCTTATTATCCTTGCCTGCCTATTTTTAGGGGCAGTTTTTTTGTCGTAATTGTTCTTTGAAAATTGAATAGTAAGCACTGGGCAAGAAGATAATTCTTGCCGAGAGTGTGGGTCTCTGAATGTCTTTAATTTGGGCATTTTGAGATTGTTAATTTGATTGTTAATTTGAATGACGAAGTGTTTCGTTAGGAACAGCTTTCGTTAATATTACGCAGTTAATAATAATTGTGGATATTTTCGGAGAGTTTGATCCTGGCTCAGAACGAACGCTGGCGGCGTGCTTAATACATGCAAGTCGAACGAGAAAATCCGGCTTCGGTCGGGTGAGTAAAGTGGCGAACGGGTGAGTAACACGTGGGTAATCTGCCCTCAAGTTTGGGATAAGCCCTCGAAAGGGAGTCTAATACCGGATAATATCTCTTGGCGGCATCGCTTGAGAGATCAAAGATGGGGTAACCTATCACTTGGGGATGAGCCCGCGCTCCATTAGCTTGTTGGTAGGGTAAAAGCCTACCAAGGCTGTGATGGATAGCCGGCCTGAGAGGGTGACCGGCCACACTGGGACTGAGATACGGCCCAGACTCCTACGGGAGGCAGCAGTAGGGAATATTGCGCAATGGACGAAAGTCTGACGCAGCAACGCCGCGTGGGTGACGAAGCTCCTTGGAGTGTAAAACCCTGTCAGCGGGGACGAACCGATCGGAGAGTAACTGCTCCGGTCCTGACGGTACCCGCGGAGGAAGTTCCGGCCAACTCCGTGCCAGCAGCCGCGGTAATACGGGGGGAACGAGCGTTGTTCGGATTTACTGGGCGTAAAGGGCGTG
>JAPLUS010000314.1 GCA_026397495.1 Candidatus Zixiibacteriota bacterium
ATTACCTTTATATCGTCTGGGTGCTTGACATAATCCCTGCAGATAAGAAGCTTTCGCTCGTATTCCACTTTAGGTCTTCTATCTCTATGATTATAGATTACGAGCGACTTGCCCTGCCTGTAATAATTCTCAATCTCGTCAGCAAAAACGTATTTTATCGCGTCAGCTGCCCCCTTTCTTGCCAAATCCGGCCGAATACCGTTGTCCGGATCAAGAAATATAATATCAGCCTTAGCAAGTCGACACAAGGATTCATCAAACCATGCTTTTCTTAGCGCGCTCCTTTCTGCATTAGAGAAGCCAGTAAAAGGTATTGGACGTGAATAGAAAATCGTATTTTGGGGCAGAATGCTACTATTTTCTATACAATAGACTCTCCTTCTCTTTTCTTTAACTATAATTCTCAGTTTATCATATAATTCAGGGAAACATGCTCTGTACCGTATAACGTTTTCATTCTTCTCGTCTAAGTAATCAATATGATTCCCATCAGTATTTCCAATTTCCTCGCGTGTTGCATAATACCAATTAATGCCGAGGATAATTTCACCTCCAGATTGCTTTGCGATCTCGTTAAGCAATCCATACTTTCCGAAATCTCCTACATCGCCAACGTACTTGTCCTGCATTGCCCTTACTTTCAATCTCTCTTTATTTCTATAAATTTAAAGGTTTATAAGCTTCTCTGTCAAGTAGACAACTGTAGACCACCCATCCGTCGCGTATTCTTATAGCAACCTTGATACGAGTCATTTGCATACCATACTAGACTAGTCCAAAGATGCGGGACGTCGCTAAGATATGTTCCCATTATAAGTTACGAATGACACCCATAATGTAAATATGAAATTGCTTTTATCAATCACTTCTAAGGATTTGCCAAAATATTCATCTCTGTCAAAATCCCCATCAATTCGATGGTTAATTGGGTCTTCGCCCTATTAATAGAAAGCATGGCTATTTAGATGTCTAAATCAAAAAAGTAAATTATCGCCAATTGTATTGTCAAAAACTGCCACCGGTGTGGCGCCTGCCCCAAATTTGCTACAAAAGAATATAAAAGTGAAGACACTAACCCAAATATGGTCATCCCGTTGGCATATATATGGCTGGTTTATTTTGTCGTAGATTCATTCCTGCCAACATAAACTTAATAATCTGCGGTACAGCGCCTTATTCTATCACTACTCGCAGCGGTGAGAGGAGGTGAACTCCTCTTATAATATAGTTAATTAGTGCCCACCTATAAATTGCCTCCGGCGGCAAATATCCATATCTTAGTCTTATGAAAGTGGCGTTCAGGTTCTTTCTATGTCTCATTCTGCTAATCGCTATCCGTTCTTATGCCCAGGATTCGACCTCCGTTATCGAACGGGAGCATTTTATTTATCGTTTCAACTCCCCGCTCTTTGCGGAGATTGCCAATTCAGCCCTGACGGAGGCCCGCGAGAAATTAATCAAAATCCTCGGCGATACCATTAGCTATAAGCCGGTCATTATTATTGCCGATGATATAAACCAATTCAAAGAAGCGGTCGGGGGCGCTTTCCCCGACTGGGGGGCCGCCGCGGCTTTGCCCTATCGACAGCTTATCGTCATCAAGTCGCCGGCCCATTTTCGGCTGGGACGGTCGATGAAAGAACTTCTGCAACATGAATATTCCCATCTGGCGCTGGCTGACCGCCTTCGTTTTGTCCGGGTGCCCCGCTGGGTGGATGAAGGACTGGCGATGTATGTTTCCTCGGAATGGGGTTGGGGCGAAAATCTGACCATGACCCGCTCCGCCATATTCAACGCTCTGATACCGCTTGAAAATATCGAACTTCTGAATCAATTTTCCGAAGGGAAGGCGATGACCGCTTATGCCCAGTCGTATCTGGCCGTTAAATATCTGCTGGACAACTACGGCTCCGAATCGTTTAATATCTTCCTTAATACCCTGCGGGTCCGGAAAACGGCCGATCAGGCTCTTATGGCCGCCACCGGTTCCGGCTATGACGGATTTGAAAAGGAGTTTTTTGCCTATCTTAAACAGAGGTATAACCTGATGACTTTCTTTGCCGATACCATATATCTGTGGATTTTTCTCGCCCTGGTGGTCATGGTCAGCTCCTTTCTCTATTTCCGGCGGCGCAAAAAATATTACCGGCAGTGGGAGGATGAGGAGCGGTTCCAATCACGCGATTTTGACTATGGCGATCCGGATAACCCCGAAGAGGCTAGTAATGAAGATAAACCACGGTCTTGAATTTGCCGTTGTCTGGTCCTTGACTCGATTGATTCAGCTCATGCCGGGTCGGGTGGCCGATATGCTGGCGGCGGCTTTGGGAAAGCTCGCCTATCTTGTCCTGACTTCGCGGCGGAGGATCGCCCGGGATAATTTAAAGCGCGGTTTCGGCGATCAGCTTCAGGCGGAACAGAT
>JAPLUS010000130.1 GCA_026397495.1 Candidatus Zixiibacteriota bacterium
TCCAACTCAAGCGGATGCCCGATTGATTCATGTATTTGAAGCGACACCTGATCACCTGAAAGCAATAAGGTGGTCACCCCTGATAGACAGGGTGGCGCTGTTTGAAGCATCTCAATTTCCTCGACAAGGCGCGGGATAGCTTCTTTCATTTTCAGCTCTCCCAAAAGCTCAAACCCTTTGCATTCATACTGACCCGAAGACGAGGGAAAAGAACGTTCATATCGTTCGCGGTGTGATTTCATCATTCCCATAGACAATCCGCCGCCGGTCTGGGTGATGGTTTGCCTGATTTCAGCTCCCTTTGAGGAGGCAAAATATTTGTCGATTTTGCGGAAACCGGCAAAACAATTCCGGGAATTTATTCTATCTTTGCCATGCGCTACGATAGCGCTATCGATTTCCATCAAAAAAGCAATTTTCCTATCGAGGGGAAGAATAAAGGGATCAATTTTGCAGGGCGAAACGTAATCTCCCTTGATTGGTTTAAGTGGGGATAACTCAACCTTATTTTTATTAACGCTGGCCGAGGCCATGGCAATCGCCACCGCCAATTTGGCCTTGATTTTAACCGATGATTCGGAAAGATTGTCTGTGGAGGCGAATCCCCAGGCGCCATTTTTTATGACCCTTAGGCCGATTCCCGCCGAGGTGGTTTTCTCGATTGGCTCGGTGATGCCATCGGAAACGGAGAGATTTTCATCCTCAATTCTCTCAATCCGAATATCGGTATATTCAGCGCCAAGCGAGCGACACTCTTTCAAAGCTATTTGGGCAAGTTTGTTTCTATCCATCTTCTTTTTTTCGTCCATCCATAAGTATACAGAGCGACTATTAGGGCGGTCAAACCATAGGAAAAGAGAGCGGTGGCCGCTATGGAAAACTGAATTGAGTGGGGAATAATGTAAATGCCCAGAATTAATATGAATCCCAAAATACCAAGCCACCCGAGAGTTTTATCAGAGAAATGATTTATGCCAAAACGATTTTTGTACAAGGTACCCAAAGTAGAAAGATTCAGCATAATAAGATAGAGCAAAACAATCTGGGTTTTGTTGTCAGTGAAATCCCATCCGAATGGAATACCTTCCCAAATGGTCCCAAAAGCAAAATAATTCATCGCCCATCCGAAAGGATAGCCGCCCAGAAAGACCGATACGGTTGCCCATCGAAAATTACCCGCCATAGAAGACAGACCGTTGTCGCCTCTGATAATCTTGAAAGCATCAAATAATGCCAGCACGGCCAAATAGACCGCAATAAACATAAGAGATATATGCGGCACGACTATATATATGGGGACTCCACCCTGGTATTTAAGTTTGATTGACTCATTTTCGAACTTTGGAATACGAGCCAGCAGATTTCCGTTGGTATCGCTGATATTGATATGGTATTCTATAATTCTTCCCCTCGACAATAAGGGGATAGTGGCAGCATAAAGGTTAGAATCCATGGGCACCATATCAATGGAAATTTGGTCGTGATGACCGGCGCCCTTGGGTAAATAAGTCCAATAAAGCCGGGCCTCCAGATTCTTTTTTCCCTGACTATGAATTCTAATTTTAATTTTATCCGGTTCGCCGTCGATGATTTTTGGCACCGTGCGATGCTTTATGGCAAGGCCTCCCGAGGAATATTTTATGTCCACTGATCGGACCGATGAAAGCTCATGGGAAAGTATAAGTAATATTAATGTTAAGGCGAAAGCCCCTGAATATCTCAGCAATCTCATATTACCTATTTCTTTAGTTTTTGGTCCGACAGCCGTTTTTCCAAATCATCTTTTTCCAAAGCATCAATGAGATCGTCGATATTTCCCTGAAGAATATCATCGAGTCGATGCAAGGTTAACCCAATTCGATGATCCGTTACTCTTGACTGTGGGAAGTTGTAGGTTCTTATTTTGGCCGACCGGTCACCGGTTCCGACCATCGCCTTGCGCTCTTGGGCAATTTCTTTATTCTTTTCTTCTATCAATCTGTCAAGAAGGCGGGCACGCAGCACCTGCATTGCTTTAATTTTGTTTTTAAGTTGTGATTTTTCATCCTGGCAGGTGACGACGGTATCGGTCGGGATATGAGTAATTCTTACGGCTGAATCGGTGGTGTTGACGGACTGCCCGCCGGGACCAGAAGAACGATAGACATCAACTTTCAGGTCTTTCTCCTCAATTTTTATATCGACTTCCTCCGCTTCCTGCAGAACCGCAACCGTGGCAGCCGAAGTATGGATCCGTCCCTGCGACTCAGTCTGAGGCACTCGTTGGACACGGTGGACACCGGATTCGAATTTGAGGTGTCCATAGGCCGAATCCCCTTTAACCATGAATATTATCTCTTTAAATCCACCCAATCCGGTAGGATTCGATGATAAGAGTTCAGTTCTCCACTTTTTCTTTTCGGCGTAGCGGGCGTACATGCGGTATAGATCAGCGGCAAAAATAGCCGCCTCTTCGCCGCCGGTGCCGGCTCTGATTTCGACGATAGCATTTTTTACATCGTTGGGATCACGGGGAGCGAGCAGAAGGTTCAGACGGTTTTCCAATTCGTTTAATTTCCCGGTGGCCATCTCCAATTCCGCCTTTGCCATTTCCAGCAAGTCGGGGTCATTGGGTTCATTCATTATTTCGCGGACAGCATTAATACTCTTCAAGCAGTCCTTGTAAAGACGGCCGGCTTTGAGAATTTCCTGCACCTGCCGGTGCTCCTGGAAACGCCTTTCAAAATTTTCAATTATTTCCAGCATATATAATTATCTGTTTACGCTATGTAAGCCGTTGGACTAAAGGTATGGTAATTAGACCGCTAAAGGCAAGTTTTTTTGACGGCCAGTTTTGAATCAGTGATACGAAGAGCGGTTTCCAGGGCGACAATGGCCACTTCCATCTGGCCGGTAGTTGGTTCTTTGGTAGTGATTCGTTGAAGCCATAGCCCGGGCTGTATCAGAATTTTGGTCAGCTTGTTGTCGCGAGTTCTTCCTGATAATTTCAGAAGCTCATAGGCGCTTCCGGCAACAAGCGGAAGGAGAAGAAAATGAAGGGAAAATCGTTTCAGTAAAACTGGCGGAAATCCGGTAATTAAAGCATAAATCGTATCTGAAGAAGAATAAACCAGTATCGCTAATAATGCCACAATTAATATAAAACTGGTTCCGCAACGCGGGTGAAAAGTGGAATATCCTGTTACACTTTCGGGGGTTAATTCAGAGCCATTTTCATAGGCGAAAATAGATTTATGTTCAGCCCCGTGATATTGAAAAACGCGCTTGAATTCCCCAAACAGCGAAATACCCCAGACAAAGATAAGAAATAGACTGACCCGGATAGTCCCCGCGACAAGATTAAAACCAATGGCATCCCTTTCAATATTAAGCAATGATGAAATGAATAGGGGCAAAAAGAAAAATATCAAAATTCCCAATCCCAGTGCGACCACAATCGTTCCGATTATAACCAAACTACTGCTTTTTTTCTCTTTTTCTATATATTGGCGTCCGCTGGCCGCTGCTTCGCTTTTTTCAATTTCCCGCAAGGCAATATCAGCTGATAGATTAAGTGCCTTTATCCCGAGTATAAGCATTTCAAAAAAAGTAATAACACCCCGAATAATCGGCAACCCCAGAAATTTATTCCTTTTGGCCAGCGAAATATACTCTTCCGCCTTTACCAAAATCTCACCTGAGGGAATACGGACGGCGGTGGCCACGCGGTCTTTTGACCGCATCATTACTCCTTCAATAACAGCTTGACCGCCAATACCCAAATCAGGCATGATTATCTCCTAAACCTCAATAAAGATTGTCGCCAGTTCCCCAAAACAAAGACCCGATTATTATGGTTTGGTGCTCTTGGATTTCTTGGGCACCGGTGGTTTCTCCGGCCCC
>JAPLUS010000225.1 GCA_026397495.1 Candidatus Zixiibacteriota bacterium
TAATGATTGATGCCGCGCAGAGAGTAACCAATCTTGAAGCTATCTATGCCGGTCAATCCACCGGTTCTGATGACCATTCGTTCTCTAGCATGGGTTATAATGTTGTCCTTGCCATCGAACCAAATCCTCGACTTAACCCCAATTATCATCGTAGCAGCGATATTCCGGATAATATTAATTTTGAATATATGACCCGGATTGTTAGGATGGCAGCAGCCGGTATTGGGCAAGTGGAGAATATGCCAAGTCCGGTGGCTATTGATCATATCTATGATGTTGGCGACGGTCAATCGCTCCAGGTTGTCTGGGAGAATGATTGTCAGCCCGATTATCTTTATAAGGTTCTCTATGGAATCCAGTGGGGTCTCTATACTGATACGGTGGATCTGCCGGCGGGGGAATGTATCTGTAATATCACGGGTCTGACGGAGGGGCAGATCTATTATGTTGCGGTGATGCCTATAAATGCCGGCGGGCATAGTCCTATTGTGCTAAAAGAGTCAGGTTGGGTAAGCTGGGTCAATCCCAGAGTCCCTTTCGATTTTGCCGCAGATCCGGATACCGGAAGGATAATCCTGACCTGGCAGCCGAATCAGGAATTGGATATTAATCATTATCGTCTAATGCGCAAGGACACCGCCTCCAGTTGGCGAGTCCTGATGGATAATTTGAATGACATTATTTTTATTGACCATACCCCCGAGCCGCATATGGCTTATGGATATTATCTGATTGCTGTTGATAATCAAGGCAATGAGTCACAGGGTTCACCTGTTTCCAATGCTGTCATGGCTACTTTTGATGGAGGAATCTTATTTGTAGATGAAACGCGATCGGGGACTAGCAATCCCACGGAAGCACAACAGACCGCCTTTTATGATAGTATTTTCACCGGAACCCCTTATTTCAAGTATAATATTGATAATAGCAATGTCAGATTAAGCCGTTCTCTAGCAGGGCAATATAGCTCTATTTTCTGGATTGATGATGATCTTGCTTCGAAGCAATTAGCTGGTTCTCTCGATTCTCTGCAATGGTATTTGGGATATAATGGCAATCTATTCTTGGCCGGGCTTGGAACCTTCGACTGGATATCAGGTGCTACATCGTTTCTCCGGAATAATTTTGGGATCTTGGGAGTTATTGGGAATCAGGCCGGGGATTTTATTGAGGCGACCGGAGTGAACGGTTGGCCCAGTATTCAAGTCGGGACAGGGAAGCTCTTTTCCGGTGCTATCCCTTGGATTGCCACGTTTGATACTCTTCCGGGAGCGCAAGTTATCTATACCTATAATTCTCAATCATTCAATCCGGCTCTGACCGGGAAGCCGGTCGGGGTTGCCTATGATACGCCGCATGGTAAGAGAATCGCTTTGTCATTTCCAATATATTATCTCACGGAATCATCGGCCCAGGCCCTTATTGCGAAGGCCCTTAACTATTTTGGTGAAGCCGGCAATCCCCGACCATATGGTGATGCTAATGGGGATGGCTTTGTAACCATGGTTGATGTTTTTTCCCTCATAGATTATCTCTATCGGAATGGCAGTCTCCCGTCAGATCTCAATTATGCTGATGCCAATGGGGATTGTATTGTTAATATTCGAGATATAACATATATCATTAGGTATCTTTTTAAGGGGGGGCCGGCACCGGTGGCCGGGTGTGTGCATCAGTGATATTTATACCGGAAATAGGTTGAATTGAGCACGGCGGCGTTGTAGATTATTGCCTTATGTTAGCTATTGATCAGACCGCTTGTCTTGCCTGCGGGGGGTGTGTGGCTCTGTGTCCGTTGGATGCTTTGTTTCTCTCTTTTGATACCCTTGAATGTAATTGCCAAATTTGTAATCTGTGCGGCATCTGCATAGATTTTTGTCCCACCGGAGCTATTGAGGAAACCAATGCCGTCAAATTATGATGCTGTTGTCATCGGCGCCGGACCGGCCGGCTCTATGGCCGCATATGAAATTGCCTCGGCCGGCTATTCGGTCCTCTTACTTGAGAAACACAAGACGCCCGGGACTCCGCTCTGTTGTGCTGAAGCAGTTTCGCGTCCATCCTTTGAGCGGATTCTACACCTGCGACAAGAATGGATTGCCGCTTCTATTGATCGGGTTCGAATTGTGGCGCCATCCGGTGATGAGGTCAATCTATTTTCCCCGAATATTGGCTATATTCTTGAACGAAAGCGGCTTGATAGGGACCTCGCAGAGCAGGCGACTAAGGCGGGGGCTGATCTTAAGTGTGAGGCAATTGGCCTTGAATTAGTTCGAACCGGTAACCTTTTTAAATCTCTTAAGATTATTAGGAAAAATAATCAGATGGCTGATATTCAGGCCAAAATTTTCATTGCGGCCGATGGTGTCGAATCGAAAATTGCGCGGCAGGCGGGATTTGATAATACAATTGATGGCGGAGATATAGAGGCTCTTTTTCAATATAGACTGGAGGAAATAGCAATTGACCCGACCAAAGTCGAATTTTTTGTCGGCAATGAAATTGCGCCCGGCAGTTATATATGGGTTTTCCCCAAGTCCAGCAGTTCGGCCAATGTCGGGTTGGGGGTTTCCATAGGTCCCCGCACGGGGAAGCAGGCTCAAGTTCTCCTTCAACAGTTTATTTATAAAAGATTCGGTAAGGCGGTAATTCAGGAGACGGTTTGCGGTCTTGTTCCACGGTATCAGGGGGAGAGGATGTTCCAACTGGCCAATCTTCTTGTCGTCGGAGATGCCGCTCGTGCGGTTGATTCTCTTTCGGGGGCGGGTATTGTCAATGCCATGTTGTCGGGGAAATATGCCGGTATAGCGGCGGCCAAATATATTTCGGGAAGAATAGAGAATATTGATCAAATCAAAGAGCTATATCCGGGGCGGTTTCTGCAGGAAAAGGGAGAAGAGCTTATTATGTATACCCGCCTGCGGCAAATTTACAATCGGTTAGATGATAAAGACTTCAATGATATAGTATTAGCCCTCAGGGACTATTTGTCAAAAAATAGTATTACCGGCATTAGTGCGGGCAAAATCCTGGCCGGGATAATTAAAACCCGGCCCCGCCTGCTGCGCTTGGCCAAATACCTTGCCTGAAGGGCTTGTTGAAAAAGTATATGTTATGGAAAAATGCCTTATGTATGTTCCACTCAAAATCTAAATCTGTCATTGCTGCTCTTTTCCTGTCTTTCCCCGCCGCGGCGGGGAATCCAGAATCCATTGATTATTCAGCACTTACGGAACTTTTTCTGGATCCCCGATCAAGTCGGGGATGACAATACCAATGACATTTTTTTCAGAGGTGCACTTTTCCCTTTCTTAAGGCTTTTTCAACATCCCCCTGAAAATTATTATCTAATTTGAGAGAGTATTGACGAATGTCATCAGTCTGGATTTATCGCGGGCAGCTTTATTCTTGTGAATAACCTTGTCGCGGGAAACCTTGTCAATTATACTGATAATCTGATGAAGTTTTTTCTCTGCTTCAGCCTTTGTTTTACAACTTTTCAAATCCTTGATGAAGTTTCTCATTTCGGATTTTTTGGCTCGATTGCATTGATTGGCAACGGCCGCTGTTTTCATTCTTTTCTTACAGGACTTATGACTTGGCAACTTTTTACCCTTTCTTCTTTCAAAATCTTTAAAAAGAATATATAAATAGCTTCGGTATTGTCAATGGATAATAATAAGAGTCAATCGATAGCCGCCTCGGCGGGCAAGGTATCGCTGGCCACTGCCATCTCCCGTATTCTGGGTCTGATTCGGGAGCAGGTGCAGGCCTATTTTTTCGGAGCCGGAATGGCCACGGACGCCTTTGTTACCGCCTTTCGGGTACCCAATCTTCTGCGTGACCTGTTTGCGGAGGGGGCGCTATCATCGGCTTTTATACCAATTTTTAAGGATAAAATAGTCAGACGAAGCAAAGAGGAAGCTTTCCGGTTGGCCAATTTTACGATGTCTGATCTTATCCTGACCACGGGAGCTATCGTCGCGGTTGGCATAATTTTTACGCCTGCCATTATCTATATAACCGCTAAGGGATTTGTCGATAATCCGCAAAAATTCGAGTTGACCGTTAATCTTACCCGCGCCATGTTTATTTTTCTGCCTTTAGTTTCAATTTCAGCCGTGCAAATGGGGATTTTGAATTCGACCGGACGGTTTGGAGTGCCCGCCCTTTCACCAGCTCTATTTAATGTCGGCATGATTATCGCCCCGATCTTTTTGTA
>JAPLUS010000136.1 GCA_026397495.1 Candidatus Zixiibacteriota bacterium
AATTGGCGGTGGTAGCGCAGAATAATGGGGTTAATATTTCACGCCCCATGGTGAGAATTGTCGGGAATGAAAAGGGGCCGTATCTCGAATTCCTCGATGCCGACTTGTCGCTTTCGGAGAATGCCGGCCGGCAGATTGTTAGAATCATAGACCCAACCAAATATAATATGGATATAAACAGTATTATTTTGTCAGACTAAGAAAATCAATCTTGGAAATTAAGTGAGACTCTGGCACCGATTCCGGTACCGTCAACCGGCGTAATTTTCAGCGATAGAGTATTTTTTGTCTTTGGGAAATGGGCCAAATGGGCATCAACATAAGCATCAAACATCGAAATAAATATGGTTACTCCCGTCAACCAGGAACAGAGATTACGATCGTCTTTGGCGCGGCGGTATTTTTTAAACAAGGGATCCAAGGTTGAGGAATCAGTGGCCGCATCAAAAACCTTTTTAGCATCAGATGTTTTTCTAGCATAATACACTAGCTTTGTAATCAGAATCACTTCTGCTGAAATCACTACCGCCGCCTTGATATATTTCTTGTTTCCTATCTGTCCCCAACCGGGAATCAACATCGATTTAAATAATGCCGCGGTAGGAATTTGGGTCCGCGTGGTATCGAGAGGTTGATCAACGTAGTGCAGATTAACACTATCCCGAGAGGGATCAGAAATGAGGTCTAAGACGGGTTGCTCCGATGACGGTTGATCCTTTAAGACTTGACATAACGCCGGACTTGATGGTATCCCCACTAATAAGACAATCAAAATAGAGGCAATTCTTCCCACCGGATTCATTTCTTCACTTTTTGGAAAATTATGATTTTTTTCTCAAAAATTTCTATATCCAAAGTCGGTGATTGATGTTCAATTATTTCTCCGTCGATATAGAGTTTTTTGCCCAAGACGGGAGAGATTGATATCCTTTCGCCGCGAAACATCCTTATCTCGTCAGAATAAATATATTTTCTTTTGTACAGGTGGCGAATAAAGCTTGAAAGAATTGATTTTCCCTGCTTAAAATCAAAAATGACCTCTCCCTTGCCGTCGTCATCTATCGAGGAGGGTGTTAGCGGAAGCCCGATGCTGTAAGGGAGCAAATTAATGTTGATGATCAAGGGAGTCAAATCGAACTGGAAGGCATCAATTTTGACCGATAGCGGCATGGGCGTAACCGCTGCGGCCGCCTGCGCCGCATAACGGGATAAGCTGATGGCAAAATGGGGCATTCCCTTATGGCTGATAATTTCAAAGAGCTCCGGGATTAAGCCCAACCCGATCGAGCCAAGAAAAAATCTTCCTGAGGCCAAACCGTGGTCAATCCGCCGGCTTTGATGCGACAAAATATGCTCTGTTGCCCGGGCGATATCCGGCTCCCCATAAAGTGATCTATAAATATTGTTGAAGCGACCAAGAGGGAAAATTCCCAACCCCGTGAACCTGCGGATTAAATGCTGGGCAACCGTGCTGACTGTACCATCGCCGCCGCAAGCAATAATACCGGTTGGTCGCCGGTGATTTAGGACCAGATAAAATACCGGCTGGTAGGGAGGTCTATAATTTCTTCCTTGGGGTCTATTCATACTTCTGCAGGATTATAGTTGATATTGGCTTACCGGATAAGGAATCGAGAGCCTCCAGCCTTATTGGCAGGCGCCCCTTTTCCTTGCTATAATAAACATAGCTGGTTCCCCCCGCCATAGTCTTGACTTTATAACAGACGAAAACACCCGCCGGAACCGTAACCGTCCCCTCGCCGACAACCGAATCGGCCATATCTAGGATAGAAAAATATGGAGGTGTAATAGCGAACATATCAATCATATGGTATTGGTGGCCACTTCCCATTTTAAAATCGGAATTGCGGCAGGTGAGAAAGGCTCCCACACAGGTAGTCAGGTCGTTTGTCAGGAGTCGTTTTTCGGAAGGTATAATCGGGTTATTGGAGCTAATTGCAAGACTATCGCCATTTGCCCGGGCAATAATTGAAATGAAATTGGTGCCGAGCTGTTGTGCGGCTTCAGGGGGCAGTGTGAAATAATTTTCGGAGGAAACTAATTTCATGTCGGCAGCTCGATACTTCTCGATGGACTTAATTGTCACCGTCTGCTCTGGTATCTCCGTGGTTTGAGTAACAGTAAAGAGATCACCGGAACTCACCGCCCTGGAGACCTCTAAATGAATATAGCTTTTCACTTCGGTAGGACCATAAAGAGTTATTTCATATAAGACCTTTTCCGATTTTCCGATTGGCCAATCGGCAGAAAAACTTCCCGCCCAGAGGGTTGTCGCCAAAAAGGAAAAAACCAGAAATTGAACCAGCATAATTTCACCTTTCAAGGATTAATAATTACAGTATATACTCCATTTCCAGTGGAGTTCGCAAGCGATTTATTGAAGAGAATCTAACCAATTAGCAAGAAATCTCTTATGGGTCTCGTTATATTTGACCATTCCGAGCAATCTCCCCTTTTTCAATCCGGCAATAATCCGGCCATAGAGATAATCATCAACAATAAAGACTTTGGCCGAATCGTAACTCAAACTGTCCGGGGCCGGCTCAGCCTTTTTGATAGCCGAGGCACTCTCCAACCATTGCAAATATTTTTCGCCCGTCTGGTCGGAAGAGAAAAAGAGGGTTACCGTGTCGCCGTCAAGAAGATATTTCTGACTGAAAAAACAGGGGAGAAATTTATAGTCTAAAAATGCTTGGGAGTAATATTTGTCGGTGCTGCCGATAACACTGCTGTCGGGGAAAAGCGAGAATGCACCGGGATGCTTTTTATCACCCGGAAGTATCTTGTCTATTTCTCCCGCCAGGGTGGCCAGCGCCCGATTGGTCGTTTCCGATTCCTCATACCCTAATAGTCTGACCAAATATGCCCCCTTGACAAAGATTACACTACCGGGGCCGGTGAATCCCTCTGTTCCTATCCGGGCCAGGGAGAGTTTTTCCGGTCGAAATATGGTATATAAACCATAAGCGTCAATATCATTATCAAAACGGTAGATATCAGCGACTAATTCGCTTGCACCACTCTTATAATTAGCGGTAGCTACCTCAATAAAATTGTACTGCTGATATATCTCAGCGCCGCCGGCAATATACTCCCATAGTATCTGGCCGGCAAAAATTCTAATATCCGACGATCGAACCAGATCGGCTCCTTCGATTTTATCCGGCAAGAATTGCCGAGCACTTAATGTCTCTTCACCCTTTTTGCCGCAGCCATAAAATATATTCGTCATCATCAGACACAGAAGTAACCGAGTTAATATTTTTATTATTTGTGAGCTATAATGCTTCATATAGGTCAACCTGCGGCTGTTTAACGGCGATCGGTGTGCCCAGACGATCATAAACATTTTCCTCGCGCGAGTATATGGCTCTGGTAGGGCACCATCTTTTGCAGATAAAACAGGATTTCGCCATCGCCCAGGGGAGGCATCTTCCCTTATCAATGAAAGCCGTTCCAATTCGAGTCGGAGGCGTGGCTTCATCGCCCAGTTTTTTCTTCAGCGTCAGTTCCGTAATGGCTCCGGTTGGACAAGCCTGACCGCATAGGGTACAGGTCAATTCGCAATAACCTATTCTTGGAATAAGAATAGGGCTCCAGATTCCCTCCAGGCCGGCTTCAAGAAAGGTCGGGTGCAGGGCATTATTGGGGCAAACCCGCATACATTGGCCGCAGCGGATACAGCGGGCAAGGAAACGTTCTTCACTTTCTGCTCCGGGGGGACGTATCAACAGCGGGTTGGCATTGACCGATAAAACATCGCCTGAGCGTATTAAGGGAAGCAGCAGGGCTCCGCCTGCCAGCGACGCGATCACCTTTCGACGGGAAATATCAACCACCGGTGTGCCGGTCGGATTTGCTACGGAGTCTTTCTGAGCGGGGAAGAATTTAAATTTCAGTGCCGATTCCGGGCAAACGACTTGACAATTTAGGCAAAGATGGCATTCGGCCTGACGCCAAACCGAACCGATATCGGGGTTATCAGCCCCCTGACAATGCACCAGACATTTATTACAGCTATTACAGACTGATTCATCCTTTTTTAATCCGAAGATGGCATAGCGGGAAAATAAGCCAAGCATTGCTCCCAATGGGCAAATACCGCGGCACCAGAAGCGGGTGAATATTCGGTTGAGTAAAAGCACGATAATTAAGAGCAATCCGATACTAAAGATAGCATGAAAATGAACTTGCCGAAACGCCAATAAAAACGGAGAAATAACATTATATACAAATTGAGATACCGCACTGAGCTCGGAAATATCGAAAGATTTCACCCACTGAAGAAGGCTCGCGGCGGCCGTGTGAAGCGTTGGCAAAACAGCGATTCCCAGGGAGCGTGCCAAAAATGGTAAAGGGTCAAGAAGCCCAATCTGAAGTGTCCCCACCAGGGCCGCCGTTAAAAAAAAGAAAAATATATAATATTTGATTCTCTGGTATTTTTTATAGCGGTTGGAGTCAATTATTGATTCTCCTTTTCGGCGAAGGCGTCCCGAAGGGATTTCCGAAATTAGATGATTTAATGTTCCCAGCGGGCAGACCCAGCCGCAGAAAAAGCGGCCCAAGAATATGGTCGGGATTAAGATTACCAACGCCCAGAGTAATCCCTGGTATAGACTGCGAGTGGCCAGCATTACTCCCAGCGCCGTCAACGGATCAAATTGCAGGGCGATTGAAACCGGATAGGGGAGATAAATTTCGCCGAAATTAGAAGCGTCGAAATTGACTTCAAAATTTGTCTTTAGAATGAGCCAGAAAAAAATCAGGAAAAAGACAATTTGAGAAAGACGGCGAAGATTTCTGACATTCTTGATAGTCATGTGGCCATTTCTTTATTTCAGCTAATAAGAAAAGGTTTCTATAAAATATATAGAATAATTATCACCGATGCAAGCCAAAGGAGAACATCCAGAAGCAGAGGCAGATCGGTTAGAAGTAAATTTGTGGGAGAACCGCCACCTTCTTCCTTGTGAATCAGATAGAGGTATCTAAATATCCCGTAGATAACAAAGGGCACGGTAACATATAAGTAGTCAGTATGCAGTTTGGCTTTGACCTCAGATGAAACCGCATAGAAAAGATAGGTAATGACCGTCGAAGCCGTTACGACTCCGATAAGTTGGTCTAAGAGATAAGCGGAGTAATTTGCGAGA
>JAPLUS010000223.1 GCA_026397495.1 Candidatus Zixiibacteriota bacterium
GGCGTCGGCAATGTCTGCGACAACTGCCCCGATAAGGCGAATCCCAACCAGCTTGACAGCGACAACGACGGGGTTGGTGACGCCTGCGAGGACTTTCTATGCGGCGATGCCGATGGCAATCGCAGTATCAAAAACCGTGAAATCACCTTTATTATCGTCTATCTATTCAGGGGGGGACCGGCCCCGATTCCCCCACTTGCGGCCGATGCCAACAATAATGGTGTGGTCAATGTCGCGGATATTACCTATCTAATTAACTATCTTTATAAAGGAGGCCCTCCGCCCTGCTATTAATGATTACTTGCAAATGCTGATCAATTAGGGTGGTAAGAGAAGACCGTCTATCATCTCTCACTTCTTTAATGTAATGATTGGCGTTTGAAACGTTTTTGTCTGATATTATTATATAGAGAAGCAACCAAATAGCGCAGGGATAAATTATGGATTACTATATCACACAGAAAAATCTTGCCATTAAAACCGGAGAATGGTTGGCTAAAATAGCGTCCTTCAATACGCATACCATGCAATTGGAATCGTCAAGGGCGGCGTTGCTTATTATTGATATGCAGAAATATTTTCTTGATCCAAAATCACCAACCTTCACCTGCGGCGGTCCGGCGATATTGCCTAATATAAAAGAGCTCATCAAGGGATTCAGAAAAGCAGGTCGTCCGGTGATTTACACCAAACATGTACATCATCCTGATTTCATCGATGCCGGAATAATGAAATGGTGGTGGGAGGGGGCCTGCCTTGAGGGAAGTCCCGAAAGCGAAATAGATGATGATATCGCTCCCCTGCCTAATGAAAAGATTATACTAAAACATCGCTATTCGGCCTTCTACAATACCGATCTTGAAACTATTCTGAGGTGCCTTAAAATTGAGGATTTGGTCGTTGCGGGAATTATGACCAATATCTGCTGTGAATCAACGGCGCGCGATGCCTATTATAGGGATTACCGGGTCTTTTTCCCGGCCGACGCCACCGGAAGTATAAATGAGGAGATGCATCTGGCGACTCTTTTGAATCTGGCTTTTGGATTTGCTTATATTACTCGTACTGCAGATCTGATTGATAGTTTAAAAATTCCCTAATTTTATTTGCATTTGACTATCTCGATATTTATATGCGCCAATTCATGAACTTTTTTCAATGACTCTTTGTATTCATTTATATTTCTTGGTTTGCTGGCGACTAAAGATAGAATACAACTATATTTATTTTGTCCAACTTTCCAGAGGTGTAAATCAGATATTACTGTATCATCATCGTTTTCAATAATTGCTTTTATTTCATTGATTAAGTCCTGGTTTTTATCTTTATCCAATAAAATAGCCGAAGTCTCTTTTAATAATCCAAAAGACCATCTAAATATAAGTATGGAACTAAGGACACCCATTAATGGATCGAGGATGCTTAAATGAAATAATTTTGCCCCCAATAAGGCCAGAATGGCAAAGACAGAGGTTAGGACATCGGCCATGACATGCAAATAGGCCGATCTTATACTCAAGTCATGAGTAATATGATGAGTATGTCCATGTTCATCATGATTATGGCGGTGGCTGGCATCTCTTCCGGAATTGAGAATAACCGCACAAAATATATTTACGCCCAGGCCGATAAAAGCCACTATCAAAGCTTGATTATAATGTATATTAACCGGATTAAATATTCTTCCAAGCGACGAATAAATTACAAACAGGCCTACTATTCCGAGCAATATGGCACTGGTATAAGCGCCCAGTATTTCCACTTTCCAGGTACCAAAGGAATATCTTGAATCGTTTCTATGTTTTTTAGCAATAAAATATGTAAATAGAGTTATACCCAAAGCGCTGGCATGAGTGGCCATGTGCCATCCATCGGACAGTAAAGCCATAGAGTTGAAAATCCAGCCAAAAATAATTTCGGCAACCATAGTAAGCATAGTGATGATGACAACAAATGATACTTTTTCAATATTAGATTCTTTCACTTCATGGAAATTGTGTAAATGCTGATAAATCTGAATATTATTCTGGTGCATGATTTATATTCTATTCATATAAAGAGTTTATGGCAAGGAATTTCCCGCCTACACTTTCAGAATAATTGTCGGGTTTCTCATCTCCGCTAGCGCGGAATTTCGGAACCCGACCTACTTTGCTTCGAATGGACAGTGCATAATTAGTAGGGCAGAACCCCAGACGAAGTCTTGCGGTTCTGCCATTTAGAAGTTAAAATCTCTTTGGGGGAAGAATGTAATTCTGACGGGGGTTTTGACATGATACCTCGGGCAGATGAGGACTCGCCGCGGCGGGCTGTGGGCATGCTATCCCGGTCACAAGCTTAATAACCTTCCGAGCATAGCTGACGTCGCGCCCGCCTTTATGGCGCGATGTGGTGAAACAGCTATGCCATGTTGTGCGACATTGTTTGCCCGAATTGTGGAGAAAGATACCTCTATGGTTTTTTTATTTCACTAATTGAAATACCAAGGGCCTCGGCTACACCCTTACCATATTCCGGATCGGCCTTTACACAATTACCAACATGCCTGAGTTTGATTTCTTTTGGGGCATCACCCATTGCGCGTCCGGTATTGGCATAGAGTACCGCCTGCTGTGCCGGTGTCATGAGACGAAAAAGTTTACCGGGTTGGGAGTAGTAATCATCATCCTCCCGATGATTCCAGTGGTCAGCCGCGCCTTCAAGCGCCAAGGGAGGCTCTTTGAAATCAGGTTGTTCTTTCCATTCTTCATAGCTATTAGGCTCGTAACCAAGAGTGCCGCCGTAATTACCATCAACTCGCATAGAACCATCACGATGGTAGCTGTGAAATGGACAACGGGAGGCATTGACCGGAATCAGGTGATGATTTACACCGAGACGATATCGCTGCGCATCTCCATAAGAGAAGAGACGTCCCTGCAACATCTTGTCGGGTGAAAAACCAATGCCGGGTATAATATTAGCAGGATTGAAAGCTGCTTGTTCAACCTCGGCAAAGTAGTTTTCGGGATTGCGGTTCAGTTCAAAAAAACCGACCTCGATCAAAGGATAATCTTTGTGGAACCACACCTTGGTGAGGTCAAAAGGATTATAGGGACATTTTGTGGCATCCCTCTCGGGCATTATTTGAATCGACATGGTCCAGCGAGGAAAATCGCCCTTATCAATACTCTGTAATAAATCTCGCTGGTGACTTTCCCTGTCTTTCGCAATAATAGCTTCGGCCTCTGCATCAGTCAGATTTTTAATTCCCTGCTTTGTTTTGAAGTGGAATTTGACCCAGAACCGTTCATTCTTCACATTGATGAGACTGAAGGTGTGGCTGCCGAAACCGTCCATATGGCGATAGGAAAGGGGGATACCCCGGTCGCTCATAGTTATGGTGACCTGGTGCAGTGCTTCCGGCAGAGAAGTCCAAAAATCCCAATTGTTTTTGGCGCTGCGAAGGTTAGTGCGCGGATCACGCTTGACCGCGTGGTTAAGATCGGGAAACTTGAGCGGGTCACGGAGGAAGAAGACGGGCGTATTATTGCCAACCAGGTCCCAGTTGCCCTCCTCGGTATAAAACTTCATCGCAAAACCCCGAATATCCCGTTCTGCGTCCGCGGCGCCGCGCTCACCGGCTACCGTGGAAAAACGGACGAACATTTCAGTCTTTTTTCCCACCTGAGAAAATATCTTTGCCTTTGTGTACTTCGTAATATCATGGGTAACGGTAAAAGTTCCATATGCCCCGGAACCCTTGGCGTGCATCCTCCGTTCGGGGATAACCTCACGGTCGAAGTGGGCCAGCTTTTCGAGGAACCAGACATCCTGCAACAGTGCCGGGCCGCGTTTACCGGCGGTCATGATGTTCTGATTATCGACGACTGGAGCGCCGGCATTGCTTGTCAGTTTCTTTTTCATTTTTGCCTCCTTTTTTGGCTTTTTAAATATTTTTGGCAATCTTTAAACTATTTTAAGCCGCGTCGGTCCGCCCCGGCGGATCTCCCGACGCGATAAGCCAGGTGGGTCGGGTTCTGAGGTCTTCCGCGTGGCGGAAGAGTGAAAAACCCGACATCCAATATTTTTGAATAATTGTCGGGTTTCTCATCTCCGCTGGTGCGGAGTTTCGGAACCCGACCTACTTTACCGCCAAGAGCCCTCCGGCTCTCCAGTTAGATTTAACAGACTAATTGCCGGCGGCTGAGTTATCTGAGGTTGAATGGGGACAGAATGTCCGCCATGCCCCGTTTAGGGACATTTTCAAAGAGCCAATTGACTCTTCCTTAATCTCCCCCGCGACCGCCCCGACACCTGGTTTGTTAGCGTATTTAAATAGCCCTTTGAATTTGCCGAATCCGGTTCCGCATAGGGCGCAGTCTCTGGGGTCATCATAATAAAATGTCCCATGCATATAGGCGATAATGACGGTCAGAATGGGATGCGAAACCCAACCGTTGAAAATCCTTTTGCCATCGGCTGTGGTTCCGAAAGTCCCGGCAAACAGTCCCGTCAGATTACCATTTTCGTCCAGCCATGGTCCATTGAATGTCCCACTGTCGCCCGACATATCCGTTTTTATCCATTGACCGACCATAATTCCCTCAGGGCAATGATGTGGCCATATTCGGCGGGCATGAACGGCGACAGAATTATTACTGTCAATCTTGTAATAAGCGGAGAGTCGTTCCAACTGGCTAAAATCATATTGGATAGTGAAAGGCGTGGTGGCAAAAGTCAGCCAGACAGGTGCATAATAATAAATCCCTCTTTTGACAAAAACCAGGCAGGAGAGACCGTCGAAATCGCCGTTCGTATAAGAAACCCAACCTATGGAAGTCGGGATATTCTGTTTAATCAGCGAGTCTTGTCCCCGTTCAAAGTCGATGACCATTACCGGTGCTATGGCGCCAATGGCATTTATATTAAGTGAGCCGGTCCAATCGATAATGGGTCCGTTATTTAAATTGGAAATGTTTAAAAGATGACCCCAGAGAAAAGTAACTGAATAGATATCATAGCTGGTGTCAAACAAACTGGGCGGGGTGACATTGGTCAACAGATTTTCGGACTCATATAAGGCGCTATCAGACGGCGAAAATTGATCGACCAAACCCTGAACGGCTTTGGGCATATCCTGGGGAGTAAGTTTGCCGCTGTCAGGAGAAAGGGGGGCGTTATCCTTCTGATTACATCCCCCGAGAATCACCAACATTACAATCAGGATAAAAGGTGAGATTCGTTTCATAATTTCCTCCCCTAAAGGCTATCGTTATCCGATTAGAAAGAGCAGGCAGAAGCATGGTATTATTGTATAAATTACTACCTAAAATATAGCGGTCTCAATTAAATGAAGCAATGATATTTTTTGTCAAGCATATTGGCAGTAATTTCGGTCCGATAGATGACCGAGCAAGACATTGATGCGGGTGAGTTTTTAAGCGACGGTGGTCCGCCTTGGCGGATCTCCCGATGCAATTCCCTACGGCAGGAAATCCACCATGGCGGACTGCCGACACGATAAATATATCAATACAAGACAAAGACATTTCCCAATATAGCGGAGAGGACTGGTGACCCGGCATTTATGATGGGTTTATTTTCCATGAATGGCGGGGCACCGGGCTTTTATGTGGTAAAGGTGTCGGCTTACCCGCCCATCTTTGATTAATTCAAGCAGATGCTCCGCCTCCTTAGCCCGGCCTTCGCATAAATCCATATATCCGTCGCTCTCAAAGTCGGCCTTCAATTCCTCGGCTATTTTCTTCTCTTTGCGCCATATCTCATACTCATTTTCCGTGAAACACCACGTCCTGTATGAGAGCGCACTATTGTGCAGTGCCTTTGCGAACTTGGTGGAATCCGCATCGAGAAGGTCTCTCGAGTCATCCGGCTTGATAATTTGGCTGTAGAACACGCCCATCTGTCCGGCATCACCAATTATATTTTTCATTGCCCCTACGGTTTCATCGAGATCATCAACGAAATAGAGTGTGTCTATCGCTATGATTGTGTCGAACGAATTAGAAGGGAAATTGAGCTCATTCATATCACAGACACAGAAAGACAATCGGTCCCGTTTCATCGCGGTCCGTTTGTTTGCTCGATCAACAACACCCTCTGCGAAATCCACTCCCGTGATTTTCGCTCCCGTCTTGTCGGATAAATATTCCGTGATTCTGCCCACTCCGCAACCGAGATCGAGCACTCTGTTAGCGGGAGTCAGAGCAAGGACTTCCATGAGTTTGTCCAATTGTTCCCCATCAACCATACTGCATTGGCAGAGATCGATGCCATAGACAAGTTCGCAGAAACGCGAGTAGGCTTTGCTCTCACAAGATCGGATCATCCATTCATCGAAGCCGGAACTCATCCTCTTTTTATAAAACTCCGCCGCCAGCTTGGTAGCCTCGTCCGATAAGGAGTAGAGGCTATTGTTGAATTGAAGATGACCCTTCGCCATTAGGCTTTCGTAGGCCTCGGTCCAGTCCACAAGATCATCATCGAAGAATCGCTTTCCGAAATTCTCAAGCGCAGATTTGTCGGGTGACTCCCTCCTGAGCATGATGCTCCTGACCCCGATTAATAACTGTTTCTCAGCTTCCGAGAACTCCGGCATCCGAAACCTCCATCCAATTATCGGCTAACGGTTCAATCACGTCAAATATAGGCATTACCCAGTCTTAAAACTGGTAACTCACCCAACGGTCAGCCAAGTTTGTCGGGTTCCGAAACTCCGCGTGGCGGAAGAGTGAAAAACCCGACATCCAATATTTTTGAATAATTGTCGGGTTTCTCATCTCCGTTGGCGCAGAGTTTCGGAACCCGACCTACTTTAATATACAAAACAAAGTCATTTTCCAATATGGCGGAGAGGCTGGGATTCGAACCCAGGGTCCCCGAAGGGACAACGGTTTTCGAGACCGCCCCGATCGACCACTCTGGCACCTCTCCTTTAATACTACCTAATAGCCACCGCCCAAATAACGGATTTCGCATGGCCTTGTAAAGCTTAATTTCTACTCTGTAAAAAACGTCCTTCATCCGCCATTTTTTCCTGCGCCGCCAGCACTTTTTCCAAAAATCCATAGCGCGGCCGTACAAATTGAAAAGCTATAAACGAGATGAAAACAAAGAGAAACAGACTCAAAAAATTTCCGCCCATCAGATAAAAAACCAGCCCGTATATCGCAATTGCCCCGGAAAGAGCATAACAAATAAGCGATTCGCTGAAAACTCCCTTGGCCAAATCCTCCGCAAATGTCTCCTGCGACCGAATCATCGGCATAAAGAAACGTTTCTGCTTGAAGGCTATCGCTATGACACCATCAACGATGGCCACCGCCAGAAGTGCCCAGAACATATAATTAAGGTCGCCTCCCGGTTGCAAAGTATCGCCGGCGCCGGAATGATCGAAATAATAGACGGCACCCAGCACCAACACCGGCACAAAGATATTCATCAAAAGTCCGTAATAAAGCGGCCGGATAAGAATCCGATTGATATCAACCTTATATTTACTCATTTTTCTTCTCCTTTTTTTGCGGATTTCCTGGAAGAAAAGCTGTATAAGTTCCAGCGATTCTTTTTCCATAACTCCGGATATAACTTCAATCCGATGATTCAATCTTTTTTCAGTCGGGATTTCAAAAATCGAACCACAGGCGCCAAACCGTGAGTCTTTTGCACCATAAACAATGGTTTTGATTCGGGATAGCACAGCCGCCCCGGCGCACATCGCACAGGGTTCGATGGTGGAATAGAGAAGACAGTCCTCAAGCCGCCAATCGCCGATTATTTCCGCCGCCGAGGTAATAGCCATAATCTCGGCGTGGGCGGTGGCGTCTTTAAGCATTTCCATACGGTTATGACCCCGCCCGATAATCCGCCCATCCTTGACAACCACCGCACCGATGGGAATTTCCAGTTCATCGAAGGCTGTCCGAGCCTCCCGAAGAGCATATTCCATAAAATGAGAATGATCGCAGATAACCACAATTCCAATATCCTACAATTGGTTACTGTTAGCAATATTATTTGGCATTAATTTCAGTTGCGGGATCGCATCGTTATATGTATACTTACACAAAGATTTTAATAACTTAATAGCAGAATTGGAATTATGAATAACAAAATTGGCCAGATTTTGCTTCCTGCTACATTCCTCGGAGTAATTCTGGGGATAATGGGAGGCTATTTCTTCGGAGATATTTTCATCTCCATGAAATTCTTGGGTGTAATTTTTCTAAATGCCCTTAAAGTTATTTCTATACCGCTGGTAATAACCTCGGTGATAATCGGGGTTGCCTCACTGGGTGAAATACCCAAGATGGAGAAAACAATCGGTAAGACGCTGATTTATTTTTTGATAACGACCGGGATTGCGGCCTTTATTGGCCTTCTCCTGGTCAATATTATTAGACCGGGAATGGGGATTGAGGGGTTCACCGGCTCTATCCCCGACGCTGTTTTCCAGAGTAACGAGAGAGGGCTATCTGACATTCTTTCTAATTGGGTACCATCGAGTCTACCGGCGGCCGCCCTGGCCGGACAGTACATCGGTTTGGTGATTTGTTTCCTTGTTTTTGGGTGGGCGCTGACAACCTTCACCGGGGGACGGGTCGCCCTGGATTTCTTTGAGGCGATAAACAAGGCCATCATGAGAATTATCACGCCGCTCCTTTATGCCGCACCGATCGGTATCTTTTTTCTAATCGGCGGCATCGTTGCCGAAAATCGCGACTCTTTTGGAGAACTATTCTCCGGTCTGGGTCTTTATACCTTGACCATCATTATCGGTTTACTAATTCAGGCGACCATCATTCTACCGCTAATACTAAAAAAATATGGCAAGAAAAAGCCGTTCGAGCTTTTCCTTAATATGGGACAGGCGCTAAGCGCCGCCTTCGCCACCGGTTCATCATCGGCGGCTCTGCCGCTGACCATGGACGCCGTTATCAATAAAGCCGCCATTGATCGCCGATCCGGTTTTCTAGTCCTACCCATAGGCACCGCTCTCAATATCGGCGCGACCGCCCTCTATCAGACAATTGCGGCCATTTTCATCGCCCAGCTCTATGGAATCAATCTCTCAATCGGACAGCAAATAATAATCTTTATCACGGCCATTCTGGCGCCCATTGGAACGGCCGGTATTCCTTATTCCGGCATCGCCGCCTCGGCCCTTATTTTTTCATCAGTCGGTCTGCCTCTTGAAGGCATTGGACTAATCCTCACGATCGATTGGTTTATAGACAGATGTCGGGCAACGGTTAATATCTGGGGCGATGCTATCGGGGCGGCGGTAATAGGCGAAGCATTTGCAATTAAAGGACAGCCCCGACCTCCTCTGGGAACCAGAACCGAGCCTTTCAGACCGTCGCCGAGAACAGAACCAAGACCCCCTCTGGGAGAAAAACCATTCCGGGCTCAGAGATATGATAATAGCCGCGACAATCGCGACCGAGGTCCACGCCGGCAGGACTATCAGAAGCGCGACCATAAACCGGATGGACCGCGGTATAGCCCTGAAAGAAAACCGCGTCCCCAGCCC
>JAPLUS010000059.1 GCA_026397495.1 Candidatus Zixiibacteriota bacterium
AGAATGATGTGATGTACTATATCGCGATCGATAAATATGACTTGCGCCGTCGGTCCCGACGGAACATTCTGCAGTCAGTCAGTCCGCCGCAAGTGTAATTCTCCACAGTTTCAGTAACAATAATTTTATAATGTTAGCAACCGGGACTTGCCTGCCGCCCGCCTGCCGGACGGGCAGGGACGAGCAGGGACGAGCAGGAAGGATGCCGTTGCCGACGAATAAATGGCTATTAGGTGTGAAAGACGATGGGTTTGTTGAGCAATTGTAGGTCGGATTTCGAAACGGTGAACGAGTGAGAAACCCGACAAATGGATTTGATATGAAATCATATTGCGCGCGGCAGACTTTAGGGCTTGTTGAAAAAGCCCTAAGAAAGGGAAAAGTGCACTTCTGAAAAAAATGTCATTAAAATTGTCATCCCCGACTTGATCGGGGATCCAGAAAAAAGAAACATAAGTACAAGTCAGTTACTACTTTCTGGATTCCCCGCCGCGGCGGGCAGTTCCGCCCTACCTTTACTACGAGTACTGCAATATGGCCCCGATTTGTTACCGAAACCCTGAAGTAGTACACGTAGGCGGACTGACTGCGCGTGAAAGTAGATAATTACCTTGATAATAAAGCGGCGACTTGTTTTGTCTAAAAACGAATCAGGTTTTTTACAGTTTGATAGATATATCTTATTTCCAATATTCGCTCTTTATCCTGACCGGTTGCTTTTTCTATCCTGATTTTCGCATAATGGCCGTCGGCCATCTTTACCAGATAACTCTCTCCAACCAGAATCGGTATTTTTTCGACCGGCGGAATATCAATTTTAAACAAAGGATATTGGTATATATCTCTGGTCTTCCCCAGTGAGTAGAATGAGGACTCTCTCAAGAATCCATTTAAGCGGTGAGGAGATGCGGCAAAATCGAAACCATCCTTCTGGAAAAAATAAATATCATTATCATCAGCATCGGCTCTAACTGATAATCCTTTGGCAAAGCAAAAACCGTCATTCAATCCGGCATAGCGGAAAGAAAGCGAGAATTTCCCCTCGGGTCGGCCGATAGCGCTGACCTCATTGGAGGCCGCGGAAACCGCTCCATTGGGGTAGACGGTTCGAACCGTAATAAAATATTCTATACCATTATCAAGAGTTTCGATTTTCATAGTCTCGTAATTTCCGTTGCTTTCAGTATCGCCGGGATAAGGGAGGGAATTAAAAGCTTTAATTTTGGCGGGAGGATTGGGGTCATAGAACTTCTGTTCGAGAGGTTCTCTTAAAATATAAATGTTGTATCCGGAAAGGACTACCCCTTTCGGGCAGTTTGTATTCCATTTAAGATATAACTTTTTGTTGCCGGGTTGCACCGTCAATTTTGTCGGAACAGATTCCCGGAGGATTATCTGTTCCGCCGAAAGGATGGGGGCCCTGGGTGGACCACATTGAATAAGCAGGCCGGATACAAAGATAGAAAATAGGAAAATCCTCTTCATATTATAGGCAACTCAGTTTGGCAGGGGCAGAGAAATTTTCCTCCTTCTTTGGTAACGATCAGATCTTCTTCCAGCCCCACATAACCGATTAAGGGAATTTCTATACCCAGTTCTACGGTGAACAGATTTCCCGGCTCGAGAGGGATTTCCGGAGTAGTCCCGTACCGTTTCCATTTGGGCCCGATGGTAGCAGCGCCATCGTGTACCGACCGCCCGATCTGATGTCCGAGAGCATGCTGATAGACCGGATAACCGGACTCTTTCAGCATTGTCCTGGCTATGGAGTCGATCCGGTGCCCTTTGGCGCCCGGCTTATAAAGTTTTGAAGTTTCGCTGATAATTTCTCTCACCTTATTGAAGGCGGCGGTTAGCTCCGGTGGTGAGATTGACTCTTCGGGTCTTTTGAAATAAGCCAGCCTTTGGATATCCGAACAGTACCCATTCAGACGGGCGCCAAAATCGACATGGAGAAGATCCCCCGGTTCAAGAATGGCCGCGGTGGGATGACCATGTCCGGGGTCGGATTTGACTCCGGCATTAACTATGGTCCTGAAGGAATTAATGGCGCCAAGGGTCTTTATATTGGCGTCAATTATTTGCGCAATTTCAATTTCCGACATCCCCATTTTGATTTCTGCCAACGATTTTGCCCATGCCTTAGTCGCGAGATTGGCGGCGGAAGCAACCAGCATGATTTCTTCCTCAATTTTGCGTCCTCGTAAGAGCGACATCAATTTTTCCGAGGATACAAATCGTTTGACAAAGGGCGTCCCTTTGAGGTAGTCAAGAAGCAGAAGATACATCCCGTGAGTAAGCCCATCGGCGGCATCATCATTTTGGGAAAAATTAAGAGCGATAGTTTTAGGATTTATTTTCTCAATAATCTTTTTTATCTCCCGACCACAATCCTGAACATAGGGAAGAGCGGTTTTGAATCGGCCTGAACGCTTAAAATCGGGAAGGTCATAATTACCGACCAAAGCTATGGTTTCGCCCTTCTTGGTGAAGAAAAAGGCGGATTGCCAGACGACGTTATGTCCGACCATAAGAGCCAGCGATGGATCGGCCATCATATCCGATTCGCGGCAGAAAATAAGCCAGAGGTCAATATCCAATTCATTTAAAATCTCAATGGCCTGTTATATTTTTGCCTTAACTAAATACATCATTATATCCTGTCAGTGGGAATCATCTCTTCGGTCATGGTTTAAGGGTTGTTGTCTTCCGGTCCCCTTTCAGTTTCCGGAGCAGTATCAGACGGTATCACTGGTTGGGTTGACAGCTGGGCAATCTGCTGCAAAGATTTTTCCAATTGATTTTGGCGGGTGGTTATTAAGGCCGCATATTCGCTTTGCAGTTCCTCTATCTTTTTTCCCACTTTTTCCATCGCTTTGAGATAACCGTCCCATTGTTTATAGAAATTATTTATCGCTTCTATTCTTTTATGCGCTGACTGTTCGAGATTGAAAATATCTATTGAATGCCTGATTACAGACAGCAAGGCATATAAAGTCCATGGAGAGCAAACGATGACTTTATTTTTGAGAGCATCATCCATAAAAGAGGTGTCATTCTCCATTATAAACGAATAAGCTTGTTCCAGTGGGATGAAGACAATAACACAATCAAGAGTATTGGAATCGGGATTGATATACTCGCGGGTTATAACCTGCTTAATCATAGTTCGGGCATCTTTGAGGAATTGGTTTTTGTAATTTTGTCGGATGGCTTCGTTGTTCTCCTCTATATAAAGTCTGAAATTGTTAAGGGGGAACTTGACATCCATATTGATGACCTTCCCGTCCGGAAGCATAAATGTAAAATCCGGTCGTTTGGCGGAACCATTCATCGTTTTCTGCTGAATATAATTAATTCCCTCCTCGAGTCCGATTAACCGCAAAATATCATCGGCAATGCGCTGTCCCCATATTCCTCTCAAACGCGTATCCGATAGGGTGGCGTTCAATTTGTTAGCAATCTCTTTCAATTTTTCGGTTTGGGCAAGCTGTGCTGAAAGCCCATTGGAGAGGGCTCCGAATTTTTCATTTCGGTCATTCTCGAAGCTTCCAATTATATTCTGCACCTTTTCCAACTCAGTCTTCATTTGAAGCAAGGTATTATCGATAAGCTCTTTCTTGACCGCTAATTCCCTGAGATTGGCCTCTGATTGACCCGTGAATTTATCACCAGCCATATTTAAAAACAGATCCGAATTTTTTGAGAGGGCATCAAATGCCGCCCGACCGAATGAATCTTCTATTTTAGATAAAATATTATTTTCAATTTTGCGGGAAAAGGATTTGAATATCCATATAAAGAACGTTGTCAAAATACCGGCGGTTATAATTATGGCAATAATAATATTCATATTAATATCTGGTAATATCAACTCTGGTTATATTGTTAATGCTGTACCCCAGGAATTGTCTTACAATCTGCGAAAAACGATCGGGGACATCGGATACATAAAATTTGTGGGTCGCTTCATCTGATAATGTTTGCAGCAGATTGTTTTGGGTCAGCGCTTCCGCCACCTCACGGGCGGTTTCTTCGGCGGAATCTACCAGCCGTACCTTATGGCCCATAACCTTGGCAATTATCTTCTTGAGCAGGGGATAGTGAGTGCATCCCAGAACGAGGGTGTCGATATCAACATCGATAAGAGTTTTCAGATAATCCTGCGCAATCAGGTAGGTAGCTTCCTTCTCCATGTATCCTTCTTCCAC
>JAPLUS010000094.1 GCA_026397495.1 Candidatus Zixiibacteriota bacterium
GCTTCTTATCTGCAGGGATTATGTCAAGCACCCAGACGATATAAAGGTAATTAGATTCAAACGTGTATCAGTAAGAGATTATATATTCGTTATTCAAAAAAGGCATCGTGATCTAATAAGTCGAGCCATCACAGCCTTAACTATTGCTCCACGCGATTTCTTTTTCGAAACGTACGCTGTGGAGATGGAGAAACCCATGATGAGAAAATCACGTTACTAAATACACCCAATAATTCAGGCTATCCTTAAAAATAAAATTCCCTTCAATTCCAATTATGCCCTTGACTCATAAGACGGTATCTACGAACTGCCATCCACAAGAAACCAGGAGCGCAGGGCTCCTGGCCTACTAAACTGGCTCTAACCCAAATTTAAAGGGTTAAACCCGCCATTATTGGCAAACCTCAAAAAATCACAAAGGAAATATCGCCCATATGAGCAACTCCCCAAAATATAACCTCAGAATCCAATATTATCTTGCTAAACATGCCCGTTTTGAGACAGACTCGAGACTCCTGACGGCGCGGGAGAGCCGGGAGTTGAAACGATAAATAAAATGCTCCCGTTCGAGAACGGAGGTCAAATCCTGGGCATAAGCCAGACCTATAAATAAAGAAAAAAACAATAGAATGATAGATATTCGCCGGATAATTGTGGTCATATTGGGAAGATAACAATATTTGGCATCTGAAACAAATGCAAGTAATATGCTGTTAGATTCAATAAATATGGATGCCGGGAAAAATCGGATTCTTGATATTACTCCAAATATATATTGACAATGTCGAACTTACGGATAATTTTATTGGATTGTGCGGTATGGCCGCATGGAGTTTTTTATTTGGGATATAGATTTTAATGAACTTGCTTAATCACAATGTGTTATTGCTCAATCAAAATTATGAGCCTCTCTCGGTTTGTTCGGTAAGGCGGGCTTTTATGCTTTTATTCCTGAATAAAGCCGAAATGATTGAAACCTATGACGGCGCCAAAATCAGGTCGATTCTACAATCATACCCGGTTCCATCCGTGGTGCGTCTTGAGAGATTTATTCGGGCACCCCGCAAAAGAATCCTGTTAACCCGGAAAAATGTTTTAATCCGCGATGGCTATACCTGCTGTTACTGCGGAGCCACCAAAGGGCCGATGACGGTTGATCATATTATCCCCAAAAATATGGGCGGCGCCGACAGCTGGGAGAATCTGGCCTGTGCCTGCGAACGGTGCAATAACAAAAAGGGCGACCGGACGCTGGCTCAGGCGGGAATGCGATTACTGCGAAAGGCAATTCGCCCCAATCATATTACCTACATTCAGAGATTCATAGGGATCACTGACAACCGCTGGAAACCATATCTTTTTATGGAGTGACTTTTTGAATAATAAAGAGACCATTCTATCGGGGATGCAACCGACCGGAAAATTGCATATCGGCAATCTTGAGGGGGCTTTAAAAAATTGGATCCGCCTGCAAGACAACTACAATATGTATTGTTGTATAGTCGATTGGCATTCCCTGACCAGCGAACATGAAAAAACTGATGATCTCAAAGAGCGGATTTTTCAGGTGGCCGTGGATTATCTTGCCGCCGGATTGGACCCCGAAAAATGCGCCATTTTTGTTCAAAGTGATGTCAAGGAGCATGCCGAATTGCATCTGATTTTTTCGATGCTGATAACGGTCCCGACCCTAAGTAGACTCCCCACCTATCTTGAAAAGAAAAAAGGAA
>JAPLUS010000335.1 GCA_026397495.1 Candidatus Zixiibacteriota bacterium
AGTCAAAATTAAAATCATCAACAAATATCACCGTATGGGGATTGCCGACCGAAAGCACCGTTGTAACAATTGTCTTTCGGCCAATTTTAATGGGGCGATTGATATGAAATTTCAATTTTGATAAAATAGGTATTTTCTTTGTTTTAAAAACCGGAGAACCAAGGGAGACTTTGACCTTGAAGGAATGCTCCCCGGCACTGATAATCTTTGCCAAGGCCACACCGGCGCCGGTTTCAAAACTCGCCTTCTTTCGTGAGCTATGATTTAAATAATAATGGACGGCGGCGATACGCAGGCCATTGCCCGATTTCTCGGCCCAGCTGCCATCAGAATTATAAATACTTACTTTGCCGGCGGCTTTCTTGGAACGCTTCAACGCCAGAAGGCCATCGGCGCCGACTCCGGTGGTTCGCTCACAGATGGCGGTCGCCAATTTGCTCAATTTCCCTGAAAAGTGAACCTGCTTAATAAGATCAATAACCAGGAAATCATTTCCCAATCCATGGTACTTATAATATTCAATTTTTCTCATGCTGGTTAAGATATTGTTTTAGAGATAAATGTAAAGAAAAAAGCCCTACCGGAGAGCAGGGCTTAAGGAAAAGTGATTACAGTTTAGCGGGGCATATTATCTCTAAGAAGCTTCGCCAACCGCTTGATTCCTTCTGAAATCATCTCCATGGAAGCGGTGCAGTAATTTAGCCGCATTGTGTTTTCGCTATTGCCATCGGGATAGAAAGGTTTGCCATAAACATATGCAACTTTCTGCTCAATAGCCTTATCAAACAGTTTCTTGGCCGACATATCGGAGGGCAATGTCACCCAGAGAAATAGGCCTCCTTCCGGTTTAGTCCAAGATATCCCTTTGGGAAAATTATTCGCCATCTCCCTTAGCATCAAATCCTTTTTGGTGGCATAGTTATTCTTAATCGTCTCAATATGTCCATCCAGCTTACCATTACGCATATAACCATAAATCATATATTGTGTAAAGGTGTTGGCATTAAGATCCGCGCACTGTTTGACTCGTTCAAAGATTGGCATCGCTTTTTCCGACGCATTAATCCAGGCAATTCGCAGTCCCGGTGCCAGAATCTTGGAAAAAGTCCCCAAGGAAATGACAGCCTCACCGCCAATATCTTTTAGCGATGGCATTGCCTTTCCGGTAAATCGGATTTCACCATAAGGATTGTCGTCGACAATAGGGATATTATATTTCGACGCAATTTCCACAAGCGTTCGCCTTCTTTCCTCCGACATAGTAATACCGGTTGGATTCTGGAAATTGGAGACAGTATAGATAAATTTTGGTTTATACTTCTTGATGGCCTTTTCCACCTGTTCCACTATCATGCCGTTTTCATCCATTTCAACCGAGGCATATCGGGTCTGGTAGAAATTGAAGGCCTGAAGGGCGCCGACATAAGTTGGATATTCAGTAATGATATAATCGCCGGGATCAATAAAGGCGCGGGCACATAAGTCAATTCCCTGTTGCGAGCCGGTAGTGATGAGAATATTCTCCATTTTGGTAGGGGAACCAAGCCTGGTCTCGCGCTCCGCAACGACCTTGCGAAGGTGGCTAATGCCCATCGAAAGTGAGTACTGCATGGAATCCGATCCGAATTCATCGATCATCTCAACAGCGGATTGCTTCAAATCCTCAAGGGGGAACATCTCCGGCGCCGGCAGACCGCCCGCAAAAGATATAACACCGGGTTTAGAGGATATTTTTAATATCTCCCTGATAATAGAATTTTCAAGGCGAAGAACATGCGGAGCATAATTCCATTTTTCAGGCATAATCTTAATCTCCGGGGTGGTGTGGACTTTACTCATAATATTATCTCGCTCGGTTGATAAGTTGAGGTCTCTTTTAGAAAAAAGATAATAAACATGGCCAGGGGATGTCAACAGGGAAATGTTAAGGCTGCCTCCCCAGCAGGCCGGCCTTCGCAAATTCTAAAAAGCAAGCAAGGAGAATCAATTGCAACCCATAACTATGGCGGCAATATATTTTTCTTTCGATTTTATCCATAAAATAGCATATTTTTGCAATTCGGTTTTTACCGGACAATGGGCTGGTGTGTTGACAATTAAGAGAGGGTGCGATTCGTTGGATGTCCCATGGTTGAAGTTCTAATAGTAACGTTTATTCTCTATCTTAAATATGGCAAAGAGCCTTGGAATTGGTCCTACTCTTCTCTGGATAATTATCTTCTGAAGAAAGAGGCAAAGCATGATCGCTGGCGCTGGGGGCTGATACTCGCCGGATT
>JAPLUS010000236.1 GCA_026397495.1 Candidatus Zixiibacteriota bacterium
CGAGCCGGAATCCAGTTTTGTTGTCGGGTTTCTCATTCGTTCACTCCATTCACTCCCTCGAAACCCGACCTACTTTTCTTTTTAAATATAAATGTCAAAACCTCCCATCAGCACCGCACCCTTCCCCCAAGGGGATTTTGACCTACGGAACTGAATTCTGTCAGATTTGTAACCCACCCATCGGATAGGGAATTTTCATATCACCAAAACAAATTCGATTTCATCATATCTATTAATTCGCCCCGATAGCCAAAAATGGTACCCCCGGCAGGAGTCGAACCTGCGACCAAAGGTTTAGGAAACCTCTGCTCTATCCTCTGAGCTACGGGGGCAAATATCTATTCTGATTCGTATTTTACCAAACTGAGAACATCATATTTGGCCAACCGTTGCCGCCAAGGCAGAAAGGCCAGATCAACTAGAACCGCAATTCCAGATACATTGGCACCACTCTTTTCAACCAATTTGCAAGCGGCCTCAAGGGTGCCGCCAGTGGCCACTAAGTCGTCAACCATCAAGATTGATTCGCGGGGTTTGAGGGCGTCGGCATGAATTTCCACGGCATCGATACCATATTCCAATTCATACTCTTGACGGAGTTTTTCCCCTGGAAGTTTGCCGGTTTTTCGGATGGGTACGAATCCAAGCCCAAGCCGATCGGCCAAGGCGGCTCCAAAAATAAATCCCCGTGATTCTATGGCCAGAATTTTGCTCACATTTTTCCCGCGGCTGAAATCCTCCATCTGATCAATGACATAATGGAAAGCTTCGGGATCCAGTAAAAGCGTGGTGATATCACGAAACATTATTCCTTTTTTGGGGAAATCAGGTATCGATCTGATAGCTGATTTTAAATCAATCATTTTATCAATCTCTCTGCTCTATTCTAAAATCAATATAACCGCGCGGCTTATCATACCATTGGGTTCTTATATCAGTAACTTTTCCCTGAGTGGGGCCAATTCTGAGAATACCTAAAAAATCCTCAATGAGACCCTTATTCCCTTCGGCAATGATTTCTACCGATCCATCATACAGATTAGCCACATAACCATTGATATTATATTCTTTGGCTTTCCTTAGACACCAATAACGGAAGCCAACTCCCTGAACTACTCCTCGCACATTAATAATTGCGCCGGCAACGGTCAATGGCTACCTTCCCGCCAACTCAATCGCTCTTTTTACCGCCTTAATCGGATTTTTAAACTTTTCAATGGTCTCCGAAATGTCCCAGGCGGAAAGAGAAACCAACGGTTTTTTGAGTTTCATACAGAAAGCCATTTCTGATAAGGTTCCATATTTGCCCGGCAGGGCAACAATCGCATCGGCCGTTTTAACAATTATCAAATTTCGGGCATCTCCGATACCGGTTGGGATCGCCAAATCAATAAATTCATTGGCCTCATTTTTAGAATCACCGGGAAGGATACCAATCGTCATACCATTTTTCGATTTGGCTCCTTTGGCCGCCGCCGCCATCACCCCTCCCAGTCCGCCACAAACCAGAATGGCATTATTTTCGGCAATTGCCCGCCCCACCCGTTCAGCCAATTCCTTCATTTCCCAAGAGCATTGACCAGCTCCAATTACTCCAATAAAGGGCTTTTTTCGGATCGTAGTCCCAGGCACAATCTGCGGTCCCTTCCTTTCAAATTAAATCGGGGCGACTGGATTTGAACCAGCGACACCTTAGTCCCGAACCAAGTGCGCTACCAGGCTGCGCTACGCCCCGACTTAAGTCTACCTGAAAAATATGTAATTGAGGAATCAAGTCAAGCTATTTGTAGATACGGCGCGATTCATTTTAGAATTTAAGTTTTATATGCCCCATTCTCTTTATCGAGTCAAAATCGGTATAATTGAGTTTTAAGGGCGATATTGAAACAAACCCTTTTGATACGGCCTCAAAATCCGAACCTTCGATATCAGTCCAAGTTGATTGGCCGGCTATCCAATAATAGTTTTTCCCGCGGGGATCGATCTTCTCTATAATTATATCCTGATAGACACGTTTGCCCAGACAGGTATATTTATATTTTTTATATAGAGAATCTTTAAGAATGGGAAAATTGATATTTATAAAAGTTCCCACGGGAAGTTTGAGCTTCCCGGACTGACGGACGAATTTTCGGATAAATTTCGCCGCCGCCGGGAAGGAATCGGGATGATCGACATCCATATTGGAGACGGCAATCGCCGGAATTCCCAAAATCGAGCCTTCAATGGCCGCCGCCACCGTTCCGGAATAAGTGACATCCTCTCCCATATTGCCACCCTCATTTATGCCGGAGATTAGCAGATCCGGGAGCCGGTGTTTCAATATCCCATGAACGGCCAGCATAATACAATCAGTCGGAGTGCCGTCACAGGAATACCGATTTGATCCTCTTTGATCGAGCCGTAGAGGACGAGTTAATGTTAAAGAATGACTGGAGGCTGATTGTTCTCGATCCGGAGCCACCACCAGAAGCTGAGCTGTCTTTTTTAATTCCTTTTCAAGGGCGCCTATACCTTCAGCATAAAGGCCATCGTCATTAGTTAATAAAATTAACATAATTTACTCATACCTCTGGCGGATTAATCCCCTGAAGACGCATCAGCATAAAAATCTGTCCCCGATGACGCATTTCATGTTCGATTGTGTGCCAGGCAATCTGTTTGAGACTCATTACTTTTTCCGGCCGGTAACTGAATTTTCTATCATCCCAATCATCGGTTGTGGCAGAAGATAAGGCCTCTAA
>JAPLUS010000297.1 GCA_026397495.1 Candidatus Zixiibacteriota bacterium
TAATGGATGGATTGCCGGTTACAATTAGGACGCTTGACCCGCCCCTGCATGAATTTCTCCCCGATAAGCATATTATAGAGGCGGAAATTGCCGATCTCAACAAAACCGATGAACATTATGATGAGGTCTTGGCCAAGAAAAGGAAGATGCTTCAGAGAATTAGCGAACTGAAAGAGACTAATCCAATGCTGGGTCATCGCGGGTGCCGACTGGGGATCCTCTTTCCGGAGATTACGGAAATGCAGGTTCGCGCCATAATGGAGGCGGCTTGTGAGGTGACCAGGGCAAAAAAAAGTGTTATTCCTGAGATTATGATTCCACTGGTCGGTCATATCAATGAATTGAAAAACCAGAAAGAAATCGTGCAGAGGATTGCCGAAGAGACGATCAAGAAATACAAGATCAAGAATCTTGAATATCATATCGGAACTATGATAGAAATACCGCGGGCGGCTCTGACCGCCGATAAGATTGCCGGCGAAGCGGAATTCTTCAGTTTTGGAACCAATGACCTGACCCAGCTGGCAATGGGGTTCTCCCGTGACGATGCCGGTAAATTCCTTCGTTATTACATAGAGAAAGGGATTTTGCCAAAGGACCCTTTTGTCTCGATTGACCAAAACGGGGTTGGCCAGCTGATCGAGATGGGTGTGATAAGAGGCCGTTCTATCAAAGCGGATCTGAAAATAGGTATTTGTGGTGAACATGGTGGTGATCCGGATTCGATTGAATTCTGCAATCGGATTGGCCTTGACTATGTTTCTTGCTCTCCATTTCGGGTACCGATTGCCCGTCTGGCGGCAGCACAAGCAACTATTAAGAAAAAGCAGAAAACCGCTGAACGCGATAAATAGCTTCCTAATGGATGAAAAAAGTCCCGCTATGGCGGGACTTTTTTATTTATATCACCCGACCAAAAAATTTTTACCGAGGATATGGTAATAATTGAATCTGTATTCCCTTAAAAAACTCTCAAATATTCCATTTATTGCCAACAGGTTAAATAGAAACCGATAAGAGTAAGAGCACTCCACATCAAAGTGGGCGCAGGGCTCGCCATCGGCGGCGCTTCAGTTTTCTTTGGACGAAAAGCTCCCTATGGCCGTCTAAAGAATAGAAAAGGGCATGAAAAAATCGGGTTGATATTTTATGGACTTTTCTTTATACTATTATGTTAAGGGTTGGAAACATAAATTTTGTAGGAGATATAAGAATGGCAAAGCTTTATTTAATTATTTTCGTCGCCATCATTTTGGTGGCGAGTTGCGCTAAGGATATTTTTGTAGAACCACCTGCGGTAACCTTAAGAGGACTTTATCAGGGGCGGTATATGTATCATCAAGGTACTGTGAAAGAGAAATATGAAAAAATTTCCTGCAAATTTACTGATCAGATTATTAGATGTTCGGTATGGGTAGGTTTCTCCGAGCCAAAGGAATTTGAGACGAAGGATTTTCAGGGCAATTATAAGTTGGAAAATAAAGTTATATTAACTAATCTTACGTATATGAATCTAGCAGGAAATACTAGCCTTATGGAGTCGACGAGCTTACCACAATCCAATGATACGCTGCGCCTTCTAAAAGACAATGAAGAAGATTCAATATTTTTAACCAATATTACTCGTGTCGGAGAGGACAACATAATCAAGGAATTAAGACTGCATAAAATTGAGTAATGAATTTTCTATGGTTGCTCTTGGTCAATCAAGGGTGATTCTTTCGGGAGAGGATTTTGTATGTGCCAACATAAAATCGCGATAATTATCGGCATTCTATCAGTCATATTTATTGTGGGGATAATCGCCTGTAACAGGGATAGCGTTTCACCTTTGGAATTTAGCCTCGGTACCTATTATGGAACATATAAGATTATTCAGAATTATAACTTGTCTCCTAACCAGCAGACGGTTCTAATTGATACCATGAGGTTTATATTCAGAGCTGGAAATGTTTTTCAAGTGGATGATCTGGATGATCTTCCAATAGATGACTCTTGTACGTCTTTGGGTACCTTTCTATATAAACCAGATTCACTTAAGATCATAATCACTGAGGATAATCTTTTCGAAAAAGTGTGCAATCTAGCCCCTGGGGGTGATTATAAGCTTATCGATAATAAGGGTGATAGTCTGATATATGGCGCCTTGAGTGAGGATAGGACTGTCTATCAGCGAATAGCGCTGCAAGGCCGGTGAGTTTTTTCTTTTTCGAAGTTCCTTGATTTTCACTATTAGCATCTATTTCGATAATAGAAAGGGGACAGCAAGAGTCACGAAACGGCAGCCATAAGTGATGTTGTCGGAGGGGAACAAGTGATCAAGGAATGGAGGCTACTTAAAATTGAGTAATGAATTTTCTATGGTTGCTCTTGGTCAATCAAGGGTGATTCTTTTGGGAGAGGATTTTGTATGTGCCAACATAAAATCGCGATAATTATCGGCATTCTATCAGTCATATTTATTGTGGGGATAATTGCCTGTAACAAGGATAGCGTTTCACCTCCTTTGCAGCTTGGACTCGGCACCTATAATGGAACATATAAGGTTATTCAGGATTATGACTCGCCTCCTAACCAGCAGACGGTTCTAATTGATACAATGAAATTTGTCTTTGGGCCGGGAAATGGCTTTAGGTCGGATACTATTCCAGAGCCAGGTCATACATATGACTTTTGTCCATGTTCGGGTATATTTTTGAAGATATCCGATTCGCTTAAGATTACAATTACCGAAACCAATCCTTATGTAAAGATATGCAATCCTGATCTGACCCCTGGGGGTGATTATAAGCTTATCGATAATCAGGGTGATAGTCTGATATATGGCGCCTTGAGTGGGAGCGGCACCATTTATCAGCGGATAGCGCTGCAAGGCCGGTAAGTTTTTTCTTTTTCAAGGTTTCTTGATTTTCCCTGTCAGCATCTGTCACCAGCTGTTCCGATAATAGAAATGGGACGCGAGAGCCACGGAACGGTAGCCGTAACTGCCTTTTATCTGGCCTTATGAAAGGAGACCATGCTGGCAAAAGTCTATTCATCAGCGACTTTGGGGGTTAATGCTTATACGGTGGAAGTGGAAGCAGATATACAACAACAGCTTCCACTCTTTGTAACGGTCGGTTTGCCTGATGGAGCGGTCAAGGAATCAAAAGAACGTGTTACGGCCGCCATTAAAAATTCTGACTTTATCTTTCCGGCTAAAAAGATAACTATTAATCTCGCGCCGGCGGATATCCGTAAAGAGGGATCCGCTTTTGATCTGCCGATTGCGGTAGGGATTCTGGCCGCTACCGGGCAAATATTGACCGACAACTTCGACAATTTTGTTATAATGGGAGAGCTTTCCTTGGACGGCGCTATTCGACCGATCCCAGGGGTCCTGCCGATGGCGATGCAGATTCAAAAGAATAATGGCATTAAGGGGATTATTGTTCCACGGGAAAATGCCGCCGAGGCGGCTATGGCGGAGGGTCTGCAAGTATATCCGGTAACAAATCTTCGGGAAGCCGTCCATTTTCTTGAGGATAACAGCGCCATTAAGCCGTTTAAGCTCGATATTGATTCGGTCTTTTCTTCGGCACGCAAATATGATGTTGATTTCAGCGATGTTAAAGGGCAGGAATCAGCCAAACGGGCGCTGGAAATAGCTGCCGCCGGCGGGCATAATATCATTATGATTGGGCCGCCCGGTTCCGGTAAAACAATGTTGGCCAGACGGCTTCCCACTATTTTACCAGATATAACTATGGCGGAAGCTCTGGAGACAACCAAAATCCATTCGGTCGCCGGGCTTCTTCCCAGCAATACCGCTCTTATTGCCATACGACCATTTCGTTCTCCTCACCATACTGTCTCCGACGCCGGTCTTATAGGCGGAGGGCGAATTCCCAGACCGGGGGAGGTTTCGCTGGCGCATCATGGCGTTCTCTTTTTGGATGAGATGGCGGAGTTTCATAAGGATGTTTTGGAAGTTTTGCGTCAACCGATGGAGGATGGTCAGGTCACTCTTTCGCGCGCGGCGACCTCTCTAACTTATCCGGCCGCCTTTATGCTGGCCGCGGCAATGAATCCCTGTCCCTGCGGATATTTCGGCGATGGCAACCATGAGTGCAACTGCAGTACCGCCTCCATTCAGCGGTATATGTCCCGTATATCAGGGCCGCTTCTTGATCGGATTGATATTCATATAACCGTTCCCTCGGTCAAATTCAAAGAGCTGTCATCAGAATCCTGTGGCGAAAAGTCGGAAATCATTCGCACCCGCGTCAATGCCGCCCGTATTCGTCAACAAGAGAGATTTAAAAACGAAAAAAAGATATTCTGTAATGCCCATATGCAGTCAAAGGATATTAGAAATTACTGCAATATTGATGAGAAATCCAAATCCCTTCTTAATCTGGCTATCAGCAAGCAGGGGTTATCCGCCCGGGCCTATGATCGGATTTTGAAAGTGGCGCGGACTATAGCCGATTTGGAAAAAATAGCGGATATTGAACCGCCCCATATAGCCGAAGCAATCCATTACCGGACTCTCGATCGCAATCTTTGGCTGTAGAGGGGAATTGGGCCCCTATAAACTGAACCCAAGGCCAAGTCTAACATTGTAACTATTATAGATACCGCTGTGATTTCTACTTCGCAAAAACAAGGTATGAATATTACCCGATAGGCGGAGACATATGTTTCGAGCAACAACAAAATCATTTCCTATTCCTGTAAAGGAGCCGAATCGGTGATGAAGCGTTCCCAAATCCCGATCATCCCAATTTCCAGAGAGTTCGTAATATCCCAATCCGATCAGAAGATGAGGTATGGCCGGCAAAGAACCCGATAAACGCAATTCCAAACCGGGGCAAATATAGACAAAGCCCTTTTTTATCGGCTTATCTTCAAATGATATGGCATAGTAAGGATCACTCCATTCAGGATAGTCTTTGCCGCATATAAGACCTATTCCAATAGAGGGAGTTATATTATATATATAAGTCAAAGAATATGATAGATCCGGTAAAATATCCGCATTGCCTTTGACCGCTTTGGCCAACCCAAAATCAGTCCGAATAGTATGCTTTTTCAGATAGGGGTTGAAATTGACAGGGTCATTTTGCTCATTTTGAGCATAGCCGATTGAAAAAGCCATGAAGAGAAGAATGACGGTCGATTTTGTTATCAATATTTGATTCAATTTCAGATTCCTTTTTAATAAGAGATGTCTCATATAATATGGACGCTGGAGGAAGCATATTATTAAATTATATATAGTTACAGAACTTGACTTTTACTTTGATAATCTTAACTTTGTGGCTGCAAGGGTATTTTGAATG
>JAPLUS010000437.1 GCA_026397495.1 Candidatus Zixiibacteriota bacterium
CACAGGGTCTTTGTCAGCAATAATGACTTTGAAGGACTGAAACGAGCCAAAGAGGAAAAACCGGATGTTATTCTTCTGGACATAATGATGCCGGAAACCGATGGTTATGGCGTCTGCAATACCCTAAAAAATGACCCGGCCACCGCTAATATTCCCGTAGTCTTCCTGACCGGTAAGGACAGAAATGATGATATGGGTCGGTCCTTTAAGGTTGGCGGCGACATGTTTATAAAGAAACCTTTTTCCTGTGAAAGACTGCTTGAAATTATCAATATTATCCTGATGTCCACCGGCAGACACGCATAATTCCTTGACGATATCCAGTAAGGCAGAATATTCTGCCTTTTTTTATTGTACATTTGAAATCCGGATGCTTCCTTATAAAAGATCTTGGAAAATATCGATTTCACTTTAAATTAATCTATGCAAAAAGAAAATCTTCTTGGCAAAACAATTGCCGAATTAGAAGCTCTGATGGAGGAATTGGGGGAAAAACGATATAAAGGCCGACAGCTTTTCAAATGGTTATATAATATGCCGGGGTCAAATTTCTTTAAAATGAGCGATTTATCTAAGGAACTGCGGACCAAACTGGAAGGGAATTGCTCATTTATTGGTTTAGACCTCGCCAGAAGTCTAAAATCGGCTGACGGCACCGAAAAATTTCTTTTCGCTCTTAATGATGGCCTGGCTATTGAATCGGTTCTGATACCTGACGGTCCCAAAAGGACGGTCTGCATTTCCAGTCAAGTCGGGTGTTCACTTGGATGTAAATTTTGCGCCACGGGATTAATCGGTTTCAGGCGCAATCTTACGGTTGGGGAAATGGTAGGGCAACTGTTGTTCCTCCGGCAAAGGGATGGCCTTGAGGCCTTTCACAATATTGTCTTTATGGGGATGGGAGAGCCGCTTCTAAACTATGACAATGTTGTTAAGACTATTGAGATTATTTCTTCGGAGTTGGGATTTTCTGTTTCAACCAAGAAGGTTACTGTCTCCACTGTTGGCATTGTACCCCAGATTTATTCTCTGGCCGATTCAGGCCTGAAAGTAAATCTTGCCATATCACTGCATGCCACCAGCGATGAGAAGCGGAAAGAAATAATCCCGGTTGCCAGATCATATGGCCTGAAGGCATTGATGGAATCTGCCAAATATTTTACTCACCGGCGAAAAAAGAGGGTTACTTTTGAATATATCCTCTTTAAAGGATTTAATGATACCTTTAATAATGCCAAGGAATTGGCCAATCTTGTTAAAGATATCCCTTGTAAGATAAATATATTGGCCTATAATCCGGTTAGCGGTCTTTCTTATCGGCGGCCCTCTGACGAAGAGATTAATGAATTTGGCAAGCTCCTTTACCCCTTGGCTGCCGCGGTTACTGTGCGGAAGAGTCGAGGATTGGATATTGAAGCAGCTTGCGGTCAATTGGCGGGAAGATATGGGAAGTCTTAAAAAGGAAGTCTATCCTCTTTTAAATGGAATTTTTTATTAACGGCCGTCCTGACGGTGTACTGAAAATAAGACTGATTTCAGGAAGGAATTAATTTTTGTATTTATTAAAAGGTCATAAGCTAATGAAACAAAATACTAAAAAATTATGGCTCTGGCTGATACTGGGTATGATTGGTCTATCGATATCCTGTGGCCAGAAAAATCCGCCTCGCGATGAAATACCAATTATTAAGGATTTATTGGCGAAATTCGAACAATCCATTAAGGATAGAAATGCCTCGCTGATTGATTCTCTATTTTTGACCCAAATATATGATCGGGGATATGCGTCAAAGCGAGTCTTGGCCGCCATATATGATTCAACCGGTGAAGGCGGTTTCTATGCTTTTGGCAAGCGGGAATTTCTCTACACTAAAAATATAGGATTGGTTATCTGTCGAATAATGGCTGATAGTGCGGATTCCGGTCGGCCTGTGGAAATAACATTGGAGAAAGTTAGCGATTACTGGCTGATAAGAGGTTTCGATCTCAAATAAAAAAATCCGGCACAGCCGGACTTTTTTAAAGATATTTCCGCATATTCCTATGGTAATTGTCCTACGGTCTGGCCTGCCCGAAGTAATTTGCTGTATTGATTTCTATTCCCAAGCAGGTCAATTGCCTGTAAAACCCCGGGATCCGTCTTCAGGATAATCTCCTCATAAACGCCTCGTTCTCCGGCAAGCTTGGCTATGATTTCCCTCTTGATTGCTTTCTTAATATAGTCGTCGGATTTGGCAAAATCCGTTTCCTTTTCTTTCTTTATCTGTTGTCCCAATTCCTTCATCGATTGAGCGAAAATGGAATCTTTTTGTTCTTCCTTGACTATATTTTTCATCCTATCAAGGGTAACTTCAAGGGAAGTCTTATATGAAAAGCTTTTACTCTCTGTAAAGGATTTGAAATCTTTGACAATATCGTCGTTAATTACAATATCTTTGCCGAGATCGGGATGGGTGACTACATACCTGACCGCAAAGTCAAAAAATATACCCTTCCTCTCGAGATTGATTTCTATAGGCAGCAGGTAGCGATCCTGACTAATTTCGACATCCGGCAGAATGCCGCCGCCGCCATAAACAACCCGTCCTTTATCGGTATAATAGGCCAACTTTTTGGATGTAACAAGAGAATCGGTTTTTAGAGAATCACTTCCAAGGGCATTGCTGCTATCAAAGGAAACTATCTGGTCGGGGCTATCCTTCTTTTCATTTTCCGCCTTCTGAACGCATCGGCCTGAAGGTACATAGTACCTGGCGGTCGTTAATTTCAACTGCACATCTTCATCAGGTCCAATGGGGAAAATCCCCTGGACTAATCCCTTCCCATAGGTTGGATGCCCCATTATTATACCGCGATCCCAATCCTGAATGGCCCCGGCCACGATTTCTGACGCTGAGGCAGTGCCTTCATCGACCAATACCACCAGAGGTTTATCGGGGGGATATAGGGGCAAACGGCGAGAATAATGCCTCTCCTCCGAATCGGCAAATTTGCCGCGGGTATAGACAATCAATTTCCCTTCGGGAACAAATAATTCTCCCGTTTCAACCGCTTCCCTCAATAGTCCGCCGCCATTAGAGCGCAAATCGAAAATCAATCCTTCAATCCCCTTGGCATTTAGCTCCGTAATTGCCTGCACTAATTCATTGCGGGTCTCTTCAGCGAACCGGGAAAGACGTACATAGCCGATATTTGTGCCTTGTATAACCCCATAATAATTTACCGATTTCAATTCTATCACTGCCCGTTCTAACTCGAAATCCAGTGGATCAGGGAGCCCTTCCCGCTTTACCTTGAGAACAACCTTCGTTCCGCTTTCCCCACGCATCAATTTGGCCGCGTCGGCGGTTGTCATCCGGTAAGTTGATTTGCTGTCTATTTCATATATGACATCTCCGGATTTCAAACCCTTCTTATAAGCCGGAGAACCTTCCATCGGCGTGACTATTATAATATGATTATCGCGGGCATCTATTTCCATTCCCAGTCCGCTATATTTGCCATGCGTGCTCTCCATTATCTGTTTATAGGCTTTCTCATCCATCAAGACAGAATAGCGGTCAAGATTTTCCAGCATTCCCCTGATGCCGGCATTGATAAGCTCCCGAGTATCAATATCCTCCATATAGCGATTCTTGATATTATAAACGGTCTGATCGAATTTCTTTATTTCACGGAAAATGGCTTCTTTGGACTCTTTCGCCCGATTGGTGGAAGAATCAACCGTGATTTCATTAAGATTTATATGTAAAGTATCAGCAAGGAATATTGGTTTGTTATCGGGTCGCTGGACGGCTTCACCGCTTCCCACTATCCAAATCAATCCCAACATAAAAGCGGTTACAGAAAGTATCATCAATGTAAATTTTTTCATCCGCGAGACCTCCAAAAGCAATCTGTCTTTGTAAGATAATTTATCCATTCCATATAACATGTCAAGCAAGATAAGGGCCATTTCGGCCGTCTATCTTCTTGAGAATTTAACAGTTAAATCCACTAATTAGTTTCATTTTTTCAATTTGACCGCGATGTTTTCTGCAACTTATTTACCATTAAATAGTTATAGCATTTGAGGAATTCCCTGTTTTCTTTGTTTGGTCCTTGCCGCTTTTATAGATATTAACACCTTCATCCTCTTGAATGGCTACAGGAATAGACACTTACCGCAAAATATTGCATCAATAATGTTCAATATCTTCTGCAATAAAAGGCAAATCATCGACCTAAATCTGATTGACATCCTCTTTTCATTGATGATATTGTGTGTTGGGATAGTGTCTTAATATGCAAGAGTTTGTTAAATTTTCAAATTATAACTGCATAAAAAACCTCATCTTTGATCTTGACGGTACCCTCATTGACTCCTCGGCCGGCGTTATTGAAGCTACCAACTATGCTCTTAAGGCCATTGGCGAATTACCCCGTAACCCTATGGAAATAAAAAGATTTATAGGATGCCCGCTGGAAGAAATGTTTCGCAATTTTTCAAACAAATCATATGAGCAATTCTGGAAATATTTCCAGGAGTCCGGGATTGAAGCAATTGCGGTATCGGCCAAACCGCTTGATGGAGCCAATGAGGTCCTTTACACATTATATAGGCGCGGGTTTAAAATAGGAATTGGGACGACCAAAATGAGGATCCATGTCGAAAAGATTCTTAAGAAACTAAATTGGGATATAATTGTGAAAACATATGTGGGGGGTGATGATGTGGCCCGCGTTAAGCCGGCTCCCGATGTTTATAAAAAGGTAATGAAACTTCTGGAGGGCGATAAGACCGACTCGCTGGTTATCGGCGATACTATTAATGATGTTATCGCTGCTCGAACCGCCGGCCTGCCGGTATTTGCCGTTAAGTCCCCCTTTGGCGACAACAAAGAATTGATGCGCAGTAACCCCGATAGGATTTTAAATAATCTTCTGGAGTTGCCGGCCATTCTCTACCATGATTAATATTATTTATATTTGTGGCAACCTCTTGTAAAAAATGAAACAAAATTTGATGGATACTTTATATCTTCACCAATTCAGAACCCGGCTTGGCTGGTTTTGGGTTGCTTCCACCGACAGGGGGATGGCAATTATTTCTCTTCCGGGGGAAAAAGAATATTTCGAAGAAAAGAAAAGGAAAAAATTCCGTAAGTACAGAATTGTAAAGGGGGGCAAGGAAAATAAGAAGGCCGAAAGAGAGATTAAAGCCTATTTGAATGGGAGATTAAAAAAATTCTCGCTTCGTCTTGATATTACCGGGACACCCTTTCAAAAAAAGGTGCTCAAGAAGGTCATCAATATTCCGTATGGAGAGACCGCTACTTATGGCGAGATTGCTCGTGCTATAGGAAGGCCAAAGGCGGCCCGGGCGGTTGGATCGGCCAATGCCTCTAATTGTCTGCCGTTGGTCATACCTTGTCATCGGGTTTTGGCTTCAAATGGACTGGGTGGATATAGAGGCGGTCTTAAAATTAAGCAAAGCCTTCTACAACTTGAAAATCTAAATTTCTAATGGGAAGTGATTATGGATAATAGAATACAGAATCTGGCAAAGGTTTTGGTCAATTATTCTTTGAGAATCAAGTCGGGTGACCTTTTCAAAATTTCAGCTGAACCAGTGGCCGAACCATTGATTAGGGCGGTTTATGATGAGGCCCTCAAGATGGGCGCTCATGTTTATGCCGACTTGTCCCTGATTGATCTTAGGGAATCTTTGCTCAAACATGGGAGTGATGCACAATTAGCCTATATCTCCCCCATTAGAGAGTTCGAAATTGAGAAGATGGACGCTCTCCTGACAATTTGGGGTTCCACTAATACTAAATTTCTGACTGGTATCAATCCAGCCCGTCAGCAG
>JAPLUS010000206.1 GCA_026397495.1 Candidatus Zixiibacteriota bacterium
GTCCTGTCCTCATGATGAGGAAAAGGACAGAACATTGTTCTGTCCCTACAATACATTACATTTTCGGGCAGACTAAAGTCTACCGCACACAAGCATCCCCGGCATATCAGTACTAATGCTTAATCCCATCCGTTGGATGGGGTAACGAATACTCTGGAGTTGTGGACGAGGATCCGCGGTGGCGAACTTTGCGAAAACTCCGTAGGGACAGAACATTGTTCTGTCCCTACAATACATTACATTTTCGGGCAGACTAAAGTCTACCGCGCACAAACAATACTATCGAAGAGAATTTCCGAATATCCAGTGACAATCGTAATTGTGAAACCGCGACATTATTCTTTAAACTCCGCTTTCTTGAAATCCACCACCGGGAGTTTGCCCCAGTGGAGTTTGCTGCGGAGGACATCATAAAAAGAATATTCGGCAAACTTAATGAATTTGACGCTATGCTTCGCCCGTGAGATTTTTATAGAGCCAGCCGGGTCAAAACTGGTCGCCACCTGACCATCGACCGTTACCGTTGCATGGCCGTGCTCCGAACGCAGCCGCACTTCCAGGTGGCAGTCGGGCGGAAATATCAATGGCCGTGAGGTGAGCGAGAACGGCGAGATGGGGCAGACAATAATGGCCTGCATCGCCGGATTTAAAATCGGCCCGCCGACCGACAGCGAATAAGCCGTCGAACCGGTCGGGGTTGATATAATCAGGCCATCGGCCGTGTAAGAGCAGATATATTCGTCATTGGCGTAAAGACTGAGATTGATAACCCGGCTGATATTCCCTTTGTCAATCACGATATCATTCAAGGCATAGGGAGAGCTCAACGTGGAGTTATTTATTACTTCCGCCTTCAGCACCAGACGCTCTTCAATCTTATATTCATTCCGGGATAATCTCCCCAGGGCATCTTCAAGGCAATCAGGGGTAAGCTGGGTAAGAAAACCAAGCGAACCGAGATTGACACCCAGAATCGGGATGGGCCGTCCGCCCAGCGCGCGCACCGAGGCCAGCATCGTGCCATCGCCTCCCATCGAGATAAGAATATCAACATATTTACCCATCTCGTCCCGGCGGCAAGATTCAACCTCCAACTTGATTTGGGGAATAATATCTTCACAGAGAAATACTTCGTGATTATTCCGTTGACACCATTTAACCGCCATCGTAACGGTATCGGCGGCATCGGGACGATCAAAATTGGCGATTATTCCAAAACGCATATTATTTTCCTGCCGTGGACTTTTTTGAAGTTTTTTCTCCGGTATGATTGACGACATCTAATTCAAGGACACTATCATCGACTTTATGTCCGGTTATCTTCTGCAAAAAAGTACGGCGGACACTGTGGAGCTTTCCAATATATTCGACCAAGTCCTCGACTGTCAGGCCGATTTGGCTCAGAAGAATATCGCGGTGCCCGTGTTGAATGAATTGATCGGGGATAGCAAAAGAGTGGAATTTCCCCTTGAAACTCTTTGTTGCCAGATAAGCGGCAACCATCTGTCCTAACCCGCCAAAGGCGCTATTTTCCTCAATGGTGATTACAGATAGTACAAGCACTTAAGGCTGTTTCCACCATTGTTCCCGTGGCAATGATAACGGTATCGCCGGATATTACCAGTTTTTCCCATTTGCCCCATTCAATAGGTTCAATGACATTACCCATTGGTACAGGTATGGAAGCCCGCGGATATCTTATGGCACAGGGACCGGTCAGCTTGGATTTGGCCGCCAGATATAACATCGAGCGAAATTCATCTCCGTCTTTCGGGGCCATAATAGTGATATCGGGCACAGCCGAAAGATAGGATAAATCAAAACATCCGTGATGCGTTGGTCCATCCTCGCCTACCAGTCCGGCTCGATCAACGCAAAATACCACCGGCAGTTTCTGTAAAGCAATATCATGGATAATCTGATCATAAGCCCTCTGCAGAAAAGTGGAATAGATAGCTACAAAGGGTTTGGTTCCACCGGAGGCCAGTCCAGCCGCAAAACAAGAGGCATGACCTTCGGCAATACCGACATCAAAGAACCTTTCCGGAAACTGCTCGGCGAATTTGGTCAGGCCGACTCCGGAGGCCATGGCGGCCGTTATGACAATAATGCGATTATCCTGCTCGGCCAATTCCACCATGGTATTGCCGAATATCGTAGTATAATGAGGCAGACCTGATGATGATATTGATTTGCCGGTTATTTTGTCGAACGAACCAATTCCATGGAATCTGGTCGCATCCTCCTCGGAGGGCTGATACCCTTTTCCTTTAGTCGTTATAATATGCAGGATGTTGGGGCCGGGAATATTCTTGATATGATTTATGGTCTTAATTAAAAGCGGCAAATTATGGCCGTCAATCGGGCCGAAATAACGAAACCCGAGTTTATCAAAAAGAAATCCGGGAACAAGAAGCCCCTTAATGGAATCCTCTATATTCGAAACCATCGCCCGTATTTTATCACGTCTTTTAAATCGTCCGGTGAGTTCCCAAATTTCATTTCTCAGCTTATTGAAACGTTGGTCGGCCATTATATTGGTCAGATACTTGGAAATTGCCCCGACATTTTTGGATATGGACATCCTGTTGTCGTTGAGAATAACCAGCATATTTTTCTTGGCAGTACCGGCATTATTGAGACCTTCAAAGGAAAGTCCACCGGTTAAGGCCCCATCACCGACAACAGCAATAATTTTATGATTCAGCCCCTGGGCGTCCCGGGCCACGGCCAGGCCAAGAGCCGCGGAAATAGCGGTTGAGGCATGTCCGGCGCCAAAGGGATCGGCGGGGGATTCTTCCGGTTTGGGAAAACCGGATAGACCGTTATATTGGCGCAGAGTCCTCATCTTGTCCCGCCGGCCGGTTAGCATCTTATGGGTATAGCATTGATGACCAACGTCCCATATAATTTTGTCAGTGGGAATATCAAAACAGTAATGCAGAGCCAGAGTTAATTCGACAGCGCCTAGATTGGAAGCCAGATGGCCGCCCGTATCGGCCACGATTGAGATTATTTCCTGCCGAATCTCTTCCGCCAGTTCTTTCAGTTGGCTTTCCTCAAATCGCTTCAGGTCAGACGAATTATTTATTCCCGGCAATAGATTCATCTTATTATTTATCTCTTTGGCCAATAAAATGGGCAATAGTGATAAAGCGATTATCTTTTAATCCGAATTCACGGCTGATGGCAACCGCTTCATCAATTAATCTATCAACATCCTGATGGGATTGATTCAGCCCGATTACCTTCGGATAGGTTGCCTTTTGATTCTTGCGATCAGAACCAATATTTTTGCCAAGTTTTTCTTTATCCCCTTCTACATCGAGAATATCATCAACAATTTGAAAGGCCAGCCCAATTTTTTCGCCATAAAGACTCAGCTTTTCCAGGGTGGCTTCATCGACCTCGGCCAAAATGGCGCCGATCCTCACCGCCGCACAAATCAAAGCGCCGGTCTTGTGAGAATGAATAAATTTAATCTGCTCCAGAGTGACATCGGTTCCCTCCGCTTCCACGTCGGCCATCTGCCCCCCCAGCATTCCAAAAGTGCCGATTGCCTTGGCCAACTCCAGAACCGCCCGGGCTGAGTTGGATTCGGCCAGCAGGCGGAAAGCAAGATCGTGGAGAGCATCGCCGGCCAGAACGGCGGTAGTTTCATCGAATTTTTTATGAAGTGTCGGCAATCCCCGACGAAGATCGTCATCATCCATACAGGGGAGATCATCATGTATCAGCGAATAGGTATGGACAAACTCCAACGAGCACACCGCCGGATTAATTAAATCAGGATTGCTTCCACCGAAAACTTCATAGGCCGTCAAAGTTAGAATGGGCCGAATCCTTTTGCCGCCGGCCAGGACTGAATAGCGCATCGCTTTGTGAAGAGTTTGGGGATAAACGTCCTCCCCGGGAAGATATCTATCAAGAAGCCGGTCTATTTCCTGACGCTTTTGCTCCAAATATAAAAGTTCGGTATCGGTTATTTTAGTCAGTATCATCCTTGCCGCCCTCGTTAGTTTCCTGCCCATCTTTCTCAAATGGTACTTCTACCAATTTGTCACCGAGTTTTTTTAAGATGGTGATTTTTTTCTCGGCCTCCGAAAGCTTCTGACTGCAAAAACCGGCGATTTCCACCCCTTCGGTGTACAAAGTAATCGATTCCTCAAGCGGTGTTTCACCTGACTCGAGTCTGGCGGTAATCTCTTCCAGACGGGCTAAGGCTGCCCCAAAGCTTTTGTATCCCTTTTTTGTCGTCATAATAATTAACTCTTCCTGATTTCTTTTATTGCGGCCAAAGCAGAGCCATCTTTCAAAATTGTTTCCACCAGATCTTCCCTTTTCAGGGCCGTTATTGATTTCACCGGTTTGCCTGAGGGGAAACTTTTTATTACCGCATACCCCCGATTTAGGATGGCCAGAGGTGAAAGCGATTCCAATCGGGACAGCTTCAAAGATAAACTGTTTTTCTGTTTTTCCAATACAATTTTTCCTGCCATAATCAATTGTCTTTTAACAATATCAAGGTATTGTTCTTGTTCTCTCACAAATGTTTCCGGACGAACGTAAACAGGACGGGTAATTAACTGATTGAGAGAATAATGATTCTTATTTATCATTTCCAAAAGGCGTCGTCTCAGCTGGTGAAGATAACCGGTAATATTCATCAGAAAGGATTTTTTGTCCCAGATAATCAGTTCCGCCGCCGACGATGGAGTCGGTGCCCGCAGGTCGGCGGCCAAATCGGATAGAGTGGTATCAATCTCATGACCGATTCCGGTAACAATCGTTTTTTTTGAGGAAACAATGGCTCGCACTAAGGCTTCTTCATTAAAGGTCCATAGATCCTCTAAAGAGCCGCCGCCCCGGCCGATCATAATAAGATCGATATCATCTCTTTCATTGAAATATTTTATACCGGCGATAATACTGCTTTCAGCCCCGGCCCCTTGAATCTGAGCCGGATAAAGAACCAGTTGAATAGTATTATTTCTGCGATAGGCAATCTGGATAAAATCCCGGATGGCCGCACCGGTCGGGGAGGTAACCAGCCCGACTTTAGTAGGATACTCAGGCAGCGGCCTCTTACTTGCCTCATCAAATAATCCTTCTTTGGAAAGCCGCTCATATAATTGCCGAAAGGCAATCTCAAGAGGCCCCACTCCCACCGGCATAAGTTTCTTCACATTAAGCTGATAACTGCCGCCCTTTTCATAAACGGTAATATCGCCAAAGGCCCACACTTTCATTCCATTTTCCGGTTCGAACTTAAGATACTGCCCGACGTGCCGCCAAATAGTCAAACGAATTATGGCGTTTTCATCTTTTAATGACAGATAACGGTGCCCTGAAGAATGAAGGATATAATTGGAAATCTCCCCTTCCACCCAGACTGATGGAAATGATTCTTCC